>CAYRHK010000220.1:0-4522 GCA_964423825.1 uncultured Terricaulis sp.
GATCGACCGCTATGCGATGGAAGTGAAGCGGCAGCTCGATGTCCTCGATCACCGCCTCGAAGAAAGCGAGTTCGTGGCCGGCGATCAATACACCATCGCCGATATCGCCATCTGGCCCTGGTACGGCGCGCTGGTCAAAGGTTTAGTCTATGACGCCGCCGAGTTCTTGTCCGCACGGGAGTACAAAAACGTGCAGCGCTGGACCGACCAAATCGCGCAGCGCCCTGCGGTGAAGCGCGGCCGCATCGTCAATCGCTCTTGGGGCGAGGTGCAGCTCGCAGAGCGCCATAGCGCGGCAGACATCGACGAGGCGCTGAGCAAGGGCTAACTAGTTCACGCGCCGCGCGTGGCCTTGCCAATACGGCTCGCGCAGCGCGCGGCGTAGAATTTTCCCCGACGGACCGCGCGGCAATGGCCCCGCTACGAAGTCGATGCTCTTGGGAAGCTTGAAGCCAGCGATGCGGCCGCGTGCGAACGCGATGACGTCATCGGCGTCGCCTATGGCGCCCGGCTTGAGCACAATGACGCCTTTCACTGCCTCACCCCAGTGCGGATCAGGAACGCCGATCACCGCCACCTCCAGAACGGCGGGGTGGCCGTAAATGGCGCTCTCCACCTCCGCGGGATATACATTCTCCGCGCCCGAGACGATCATGTCCTTGATGCGGTCTTGGATGTACAAATAACCATCCTCGTCGAGGTAGCCTGCGTCGCCGGTCTTCAGCCAACCGTCATTGGCGAGAGCTTGCGTGGTTGTTTCGGGCTGACGCCAGTAGCCCGCCATGTTGGCGCCCGAGCGCGTCTCTATCTCGCCGGTTTCGCAAGGCCCAAGCACCGCGCCGTCTGGACCGACAATCCGAAGCTCGACGCCTGGCATCGCCTTGCCCGCGCCGCGCATGCGCTGATTGCCGTTCGGATCGTGATCTTCCGGGGGCAAGTACACAATGGTCCCCGTGGTTTCGGTCATTCCATACTGCTGACAGAATGGACAACCAAACACCTCAGTGGCTTCGCGTAGCAGGTCTAGCGCGATCGGCGCGGCGCCGTAGAGGATGCAACGCAGCCTGCTGTAGTCGATGTCGCGCACGCGCGGCTGCATCAGCAGAATGTGAATGGCTGTGGGCACCAGGAAAACCTTGGCGACGCCGTGCTCGCCCATGAGTTCAAGCACGCGCGAGGGAATGAATTCCCGCTCCATGATCGACATGGCGCCGTTGAACACGCCGACGATCGCCCACCCGACGCCGCCGATATGGCCAAGCGGCATAGCCACCAAGTTCACATCGCCTTCGCGCCACTCGTTCCAGCTCATGCGCGCTTCCGCGGCCTGGCGGCGGCTGCTCAGTATGTTGGCGTGTGTGAGCATGACGCCCTTGGGAGCGCCGGTAGTTCCGGAGGTGTACAATTGGATGGCGACGTCACTGGGCGCCACTGCGACGCGGGGATCGGCGGCGCTCGCGGCGGCGCGCCACGCGAAGAACTGAAGCGCGCCAGGAGCGCCGCCTTCGAAACAGATGAAGGTTGCCTCTGGCAGGGCCGCGCGGAGATCGGCCAAGCGCTCCGCCTGTTCGGCGCCTATGAACACGAGGCGCGCACCGGCATCAGCGATGATACGCGCCACTTCCGGCGTCGCGAGGCGGAAGATTACCGGAGCGAGCACCGCGCCGGCCTTGGCCACGCCGAACATCAGTTCGAGAAATTCGCCGCACCCCTTGCCGAGATGAGCGATGCGGTCGCCCCTCTTGCAGCCGGAAGCGGCCAGCGCGTTGGCGACCTGGTTGCTGCGCGCATTGAGGGTCGCGAAATCCGTGACTTCGCCCTCAAACCATATTGCAGGCGCGCTCGGACGCTCGCGAGCATGGTAGCGCGCGATATCGCCAAGCGTCGGCATCGCGTCGAAGTCTATGTGGAGGGCGTGATCGGCGGGAGTCGCCATTGTCACAACAAGCCTCAGGCGCGAATGCCGAACCAGCGGGCGCGGTGAATGTCTTCGACGTTGTCCTCATAGCCGGTGAGATCGGGGTGAACGAGGTTTGTCGAGTTAATGAACACGCTGGTGCAAATCGGGGCATCGTCGAGCATCATTTGCTCGGCGCGCGTCATAATCTCCGCGCGGGCGACGAGGTCCTGCTCCAAGTCGGACTGCGCGATCAAGGCATCGTACTCCGGATTGGAGTATCCTGAGTAATTTTGCGCGCCAGTGCGAGTTTCCATCAGGTAGAGGAAGTTCTTGGCGTCGTTGAAGTCGCCTACCCAGGCGCCGTCGCCGACCTGAAAATTCTTGGCGCGCAGATTGGCGTACTGGACCTGGGTTTCCACGCCGCGCAGCTCGACGACCACCCACGGCGCGATCGCTCGCCAGTTGTCCTGCACTACGACTGCTACGCGCGGATTGTCGCTGGTGTTGCGGTGGGAAAATTCGAACCGGAGTGGATTGTTGGGCCCGAAGCCCGCCGCTCGCAACAAGCGTTCAGCTTCGGCGCGGCGTTCGTCAATCGACTGGTCCGCCCATCGATAACGGGCTCCGCCAGAGTAGTTCTCGACGCCTGGGGGCACGAACGAAAACGCGGGGCGCTCGCCAGTGCCGTAGATCCGCGACGCGACGAACTCGCGATCATACGCCATGGAGAGCGCTTGCCGCACCCGGACGTCGTCGAACGGAGCGCGCGTCGTGTTGAACGAAAAATAGTTGCACGTCAGATACGGCGCGACACGTACATAGTCGGGGAGCGCTTCACGCAGCACGCGCGCCTGGTTGGAGGGAAACCGCGTCGACCAGCCCAACTCCCCGCTCATCACACGGCGCGCCGAAGCGTTCACGTCGTTGCCGGGATAAAAGTACAAGTGCTCCAGAACGACGTTGTCCGCGTCGTAGAACGCCGGATTCTTTTCCAAATGCACGATGTAGTTCGACCACCACCGCCGCAGCGTATAGGGGCCGTTGACCACGACGTTGTCGGGATGGATCCAGGCGTCGCCCAGCTCCTCGACTTTGTGTTTTGGCACGGGATAGGCGGTATAGTGCTTCAACAGCGACGGCAGGTAGGGCGCGGGATACTCCAGCCGAATTTCCAAGGTCAGGTCGTCAATCGCGGTGACCCCGATGGCATCGGGGCGGACGTCGCCGCGGAACGAGGCCTCAGCATTCTTGATCGGGTAGAGCAGCGAAGCGTACTCGGATAGATTCTCCGGATTTAGGATGCGGCGGAACGCGTATTCGAAGTCATGCGCGTCGCAGCCCTCGCCGTCCGACCAGGCGGCGCGGCGAAGATAAAAGGTCCAGGTCAAACCGTCGGGGCTGGTCTCCCAGCGCTCCGCCATGCCGGGTATGGCCTCAGCCTTGGCATTGTGCGTGACGAGCCCGACAAGCATATTGCCGATAATGTTGTTTTCCCAAGTCCCGGAGGCCTTGTGCGGGTCGAGGGACAAGGGTTCGCCCTGATTGGCGATATCGAGGGTCTTGGCTGCCTTGTCGAAGCCGATGATGCGTCCATTGGCGCAACCCGCGAGCATTGCCGCGCCGAGGCCGCCCGCTCCGGCGATCACCCCCCGACGGCTGGTCCAGAACGCCATTGCCCTACCTCCACCCCGTCGCACGACGGGTGACAAATCCCAGTGCACGCCTAGTATCGAGGCCAGACATGAGGAGTCCAGAGATGCGTACGGTCGTCGCCGGTTTAGCCCTGTTCGCTTGCACAGCCGGTGCGGCGGCTGCGCAAGAGCAATCCCCGCCGCCTGGCGTCATCGACCAGGTCTACGCCTGCGCCGAGATTGCAGCTGAGTCCGCGCGCCTGGCCTGTTATGACCGCGCGGTTGGGCGCATGCGCGAGGCTCAGAGTCGCGGCGACCTCCTCGCAGTCGACCGCGAGCAAGCGCGCACGATCGAGCGTGAAGCCTTCGGGTTTTCGCTGCCGAGCCTGCCGCGTCTCTTCGGCCGGCGCGACGACGCAGAAACAGGAAGCGCGGGTGCAAGCGACGCATCGGGACTGGGCGGAGTGGAAGAGCTCGCGTTCGAAATCGCACGCGTTTCTCGCCGCCCGAACGGGCCTGCGACCTTCACAATGACGAACGGGCAGGTTTGGGTTCAAATCGATGACGAGAATGCCCGCAGCGCGCGCGAGGGCGGCGCAGTTACGATCCGCCGGGCCACTTTGGGCAGCTTTCTCATGAGCGTTGACGCCGGGGGACCCGCCATCCGAGTGCGCCGCCAGCAATGACGGGCGCTCAGCGCTCCTTGGGATCGAGCGCGTCGCGCAACCCGTCGCCGAGGAAGTTCAGCGCCAAAAGCGTGATCAGCATCGTCACGGCTGAACTGATCAACACCCACGGGGCGTTGAGCATCTGGCCCGCGCCGTTGGAGATGAGGCGCCCGAGCGACGTCAGCGGCTCCTGCACACCCAGCCCAATGAACGAAAGAAAACTCTCGGCCAAGATGATGACGGGAATGTTGAGGGTGGCGAAAACCACAACAGGTCCGAGCACATTGGGCACGATGTGACGAAAAACGATTTGGAGCTGACTG
>CAYRHK010000221.1:0-4478 GCA_964423825.1 uncultured Terricaulis sp.
AATCGCTACCCAAAGCGTTACGAGGGCCCCCGCCGCCTGAATCCAGCCAGCGAGACCGGGGTGGTCTTCCATCCAGGTTATCATATGCGAGGAAGTCGACGCCGAGTCGGGGTGACTGTCGAGCTTCGCAACGCGCCCTGCCTAACCCCCCACGCTCGCCGCGCGCCTGAACACCGTGCGGATGGTGAAGTTGGAAACGAGTCTCCGTACGCCGGGAAGCCGTGACAAGGTTTCCTGGTGCACGCGTTCGTAGCGGTCGTCATCGCGCAGCACGATGCGCAGGAGGTAATCGCTCTCGCCGGTCATCAGGTGACAATCCTGCACTTCGCGACACTGCGCCACCGCGCGCTCGAACTTGGCCATGGTCTCGCGGCGTTGATCCTCAAGCGTGACGGCGACGAAGATGGTCGATCCGCGCCCGAGCGCTTTCTCAGAGAGAATGGCGGCGTAGCCTTCGATGATGCCTGCCGCCTCCATCGCTTTGACCCGGCGATGACAGGCCGACGGAGAGAGCCCGACCCGCTCAGCCAGTGCGGCGGAGGTGAGGGCGCCGTCACGCTCCAGTTCGAGCAGGATTTTGTGGTCGAACTCATCGAGGGTTTCGGGAGATTGTTGCGCCATGTGGGATTGTCTGCACGAAAATGGGCGCACAATGCAAGATAATCGGCAGAATATCGAAGAAATAGCGCGCGACGCA
The DNA here is from genome assembly GCA_964423825.1 of uncultured Terricaulis sp. Lineage (GTDB taxonomy): Bacteria > Pseudomonadota > Alphaproteobacteria > Caulobacterales > Aquidulcibacteraceae > Vitreimonas. The sequence continues at coordinate 698 of CAYRHK010000221.1, forward strand.
GGATATTCGAGCGCAAATACCCCGATCAGTGGAGGAAATCGCGATGCGTGTCGGCTGCCCGAAGGAAATCAAGGTTCATGAGTACCGCGTCGGGCTAACGCCCGAGAGCGCGGCTGAACTCGTGCGCGCCGGCCACGAGGTCTACCTTGAAACCAAGGCGGGAGAGGGCATCGGCGCGCCCGATCAAGTGTACGAGAAGGTCGGCGTGAAAATCCTCCCCGACGCCGACGCGGTCTTCGACATCGCCGACATGATTGTGAAGGTGAAGGAGCCGCAGGCTGTCGAAATCGCGCGGCTGAAGGCGCGGCACACGTTATTCACCTATCTGCACCTCGCGCCCGATCCGGAGCAAGCCGAAGGCCTGATGAAGTCGGGCGCAACATGCATCGCCTACGAGACCGTCACCGACAAGGACGGGCGCTTACCGCTCCTCAAGCCGATGTCGGAAGTCGCAGGGCGCATGTCGATCCAAGTCGGCGCGCATTATCTGGAGAAGGCCCACGGCGGGCGCGGCGTGCTGCTTGGCGGCGTGCCGGGCGTGCAGCCTGCGCACATCGTCATCCTTGGCGCGGGCGTATCGGGCTACAACGCCGCGCAGATCGCCGTCGGCATGCGCGCGCGCGTCACTGTGTTCGACAAGAACCCCGCGCGCTTGGAAGAGCTAGACCGCGAGTTCAACGGCCGGTTGGAGACCGTGTACTCGACCAAGGCCGCCGTCGAGGAAGCAGTGAAGGAGGCCGATGTCGTCGTCGGCGCTGTGTTGGTTGCGGGCGCGGCCGCGCCGAAGCTCATCACCAGGCCGATGCTGAAAACCATGCGGCCGGGTTCGGTGCTGGTGGACATTTCCATCGACCAGGGCGGCTGCTTCGAAACCTCGCACGCGACCACGCACAGTGATCCCGTGTTCACTGTCGACGGCATCATCCATTATTGCGTCGCCAACATGCCGGGCGCGGTGGCGCGCACGAGCGCGTTTGCCTTGAACAACGCCACGCTGCCGTTCGCGCTGGCGCTCGCCAACAAGGGCTACAAGCAGGCGCTGGTCGACGATCCGCACCTGGCCAACGGCTTGAACGTGCACGAGGGCGCCATCGCGCACGAGGCGGTGGCGACGGACTTGGGCAAGGCGTACGTGCGGCCGAAGTGGTTGGGGTAGGCCGCTAGTCGTCGTTGGGCTCGTCGCTCACCCCATCGCCGCCGCCGCGGCCGGAGCCTTCGTGACCCTCCAGCGCAGCGGCCTTCGCCGCGACATCGAACGGCCCCCAGATCGCAGCGAGCGCGCCGAAGCCGATCAGCGCGCCCAACGCCATCGCCGCGACCGCGCGTGGGCCGCCGTCGGCGAAGGCGGCGGCGGGTCCGAAAAGCGTGATGCCGAAGAGATCGTATTTGATCAGCAGCGTGAACAGAATCGCCGCCGCCGCGTGCGCGATCGCCAACACCATGATCGCGGTACCCATCGCTTCGTGCGCTTCCAGGAACGCGGAGTCCTCGCCCTGGCCGAGGCCCGCGAGGGCAAGGCCAACTGCGATCGGTATCGCGGCGAGGAACACAAAGCCGCCTAGGCGCGCCAGTTGAACGAGCGTCGGCGCGAGCCCGCGCAGGCCGCGCTCCAGATTGGGCACGGCTACGCCCAGCGAGTCCCGCAAGCGGGGTCGCACGACGGCGATACCGCGCCAGACGATGCGCATGAGCGCGAGCGCCAGTGCGATGCTCCCGGCGGCGATGTGGAGAAGGCCTTCGCCGTCGTCCGGCTTGGGCGCCAACAGCGCGACCAATACCGACAGCGCCAACCCCCAATGCAAGAGCCGTTTGCCAAGGGCCCAATTCGCGGCCGGATTGCTCATGGCGTCACCTCGTCAGGGTCGGGAACCTGGGTTACAAGACGGCAAGCGAGGAGCGCAAATCTTGAGATGGATCAACATTGTCGCCGCACTGAGCGGTCTGGTCGCGCTCGCCATGCTTGTGGCGGCCGCGCATCCGCTGCGCGATGCCCTGGAAATGGCCGCGCTTGAGCGCATCAAATTGGCAGCTTTCGTTCAATTGGGGGCGGCGTGCGCCGGGCTTGCTATCGCAAATCGGCCTTCGCGGCTCAACGTGATCGCCGGAGCCATGATCCTGGGAGGGGCGGGTTTGTTCGCCTGCGCGCTGTATGCGATCTCTCTCACCGGCAGTCAGAATTTCGCGATGGCTGCGCCCTTCGGCGGGGCGACGTTGATTTTGGGGTGGGCTGTGCTTGCGTTTGCGAAACCGGGGGCGTGAGGTGGTCGGCCGCGTCGTGCGACTAAGTGCGCTGCCGTTGGACTTTAATGCGTTGCGTGCTGACGCGGAAGCCGAGGGCTTCGCATTCTTACGCCGATTGAACGATCGTTGGCGTGGCGGCAGCTATAATGCAGATACGGACGCGACGCTGCATGGCGTGTTCGACGGCGATACGCTCGTAGCGATCGGCGCGCAAACCTATGATGAGTATGACCCCGCTCCGGACCATCGCCGGTTGAGGCATATCTATGTAAGCCCCTCACGGCGCCGGCTAGGCCTGGGGCGGGCTCTGGCGAGCGACTTGATCGACAGCGCGTTCGCGCTGGCGCCGCGCCTGCACTTGCGCGCCACGCATACTCTGTCTCGCTCGTTCTGGGATGCGATGGGATTCACGCGCGTCGATCGGCCGGATCGCAGCCATGAATTGGTGCGTCCATGAGTTCGTTTTCGGCCGACGAACGCGAGCGCTACGCCCGCCACATCATGCTGAAGGAATTAGGCGGGCCCGGTCAGCAGCGCCTGAAGGCAGCCACGGTCGCCATTGTCGGCATGGGCGGATTGGGGGCGCCAGCGGCGCTCTATCTGGCGGCCGCGGGGATAGGGCGCTTGCGCTTGATTGACCATGACCGCGTCTCGCTCTCAAATCTGCAGCGGCAAGTATTGTACAAAGCAGAGGATGTGGGCGCGCTGAAAGTCGAGTGTGCGGCTGCTGCGCTGAAAGCACTCAATGCCCACGTGGCGATCGAGGTGATAGCGACACGGTTTCTGCCCCTCCACCTGAGGGATGGGGGAGGGCGCGATTCAGTCGCCGGCCTCGCCGGCGTCGATCTTGTCCTTGACGGCACGGATGATTTCGCGACGCGGTTCGCCGTCAACGTCGCCTGCCACGAGCTTGGGATCGCGCTCGTTTCCGGCGCGGTTGGTCGTTGGGATGGCCAGGTGGCGACTTTCAAGTCTGGCGTGACCAAGCACCTGCCGCCAGAGCAGCGTTTGCCCTGCTATCGCTGTCTTGTGCCCGAAGCCCCGCCTGACGCCGAAACCTGCGAAGCGGTCGGCGTGGTGGGGGCGCTGACCGGCGTGATTGGCGCGATGATGGCGCTCGAAGCGATCAAAGAGATCGCGGGTGCGGGGGAGAGTTCGGCGGGGCGAGTGTTATTGTATGATGGCTTGACGGCGCGCGCGCGCTCGATTTCGCTTCCGCGCGATATTGAGTGCGGGACTTGCGGAGGCGTCTAACAGGCGCGCAAGCGCGCATTTCGCGCCAAGGGCTCGCCAAGCGAGATCGTCGCAGGGCTGGATCCGAGGCCCCGGCGGCTGCGCACCGGCGACGGGTCCTGATCCCTTAGCTGACGCAGTCTTTGCCGCTCCACGCCCGCCCAGCGGCTTGAGCCGCGCCAGACCCGATCGGCGCGCGTCCTAACGCGGACGGCGCCTTGCCACCAACCGGCCCAGGCGCTATGCACGCGCCCTTCGCGCCCGTAGCTCAGCTGGATAGAGCACCAGACTACGAATCTGGGGGTCA
>CAYRHK010000222.1:0-4445 GCA_964423825.1 uncultured Terricaulis sp.
AGATTCGAACTCGCGACCCCCAGTCCCCCAGACTGGTGCGCTAACCGGGCTGCGCCACGCTCCGAGATGGTCCGCGTTGGGTGCGGATCAGGGAGTGGCGTCTTAGCCTCAACCTCGCCGCCCCGCAATCGCCGCCGACCCTAGTCGCGCCGGTTCATCCAGCCAAAAAGGGGCTTCAGAGGCAGGATCCAGATTGCGCCGGCGATGGCGTAGTAGGCGAGTTGAGCCAGGGCGGGCCACGCGGGGGTCAGCATGGCGCCCAACGTCGCCGCGCCCCCTGCATAAAGCGCCAGGTAGAGGAGGAGCATGCCGCAGCCCATTGCCTTGCGCGTTTGCTGGTTCATCGGATCTCTTCCGCGGCGGTGCGTCGCCTGGGCACGAGCGCCCGGCACCGGTAGCTAGGGCGGCGAGGAACACTCCAGATGTCAAGAGAAGCACGGTCGCGGCCGGAGCCATGGGTGGGTGTTTGGCTCGCCGTTGTGTGCGTTATGGTGATCGCGATGATCTTGGTCGGGGGCGCCACGCGGCTCACTGATAGCGGCCTTTCCATAACTGAATGGGATTTGGGGAAGGGGGTTACGCCTCCTCTGAGCGGAGTGCGTTGGGCCGAGGAGTTCATGCTCTATCAGCGCACCGTGGAGTACCAAACTCAAAACCGCGGGATGAGCCTGGAAGAGTTCAAGTTCATCTATTGGTGGGAATGGGCGCATCGCTTTCTTGGCAAGGCCCTGGGCGTGGTCTTTGCGCTGCCGTTCGCGTTCTTCTGGGCGACGGGACGGTTGCGGGGGCGCTTCTGGCCCATCCTCGGGCTGTTTTCGCTTGGCGCTCTCCAAGGTGCAATCGGTTGGTGGATGGTCACGAGCGGCCTTTTCAGCGGTGTCAATGTCAGTTCGGTGCGCCTCGCAATGCACCTTTGTATGGCGTTCGCAATCCTGGGGCTGGCTTTTTGGCTGGCGCTCGGCGCGCTTGGGTGGCCACAGGCGCCGGCGATCACCGGCGCGCCGCGAGCGGCGGCATGCGGGCTGCTGGCGCTGCTTCTTGTACAGGTCATGTTCGGTGCATTCTTGGCCGGCGACCGTGGCGGGGCGGCTTATCAGGACTGGCCGCTTATTGGCGGCGAGTGGATTCCTGAGAGCGCATGGGCGCTGGAGCCGTTCTGGCGAAACTTCATTGAGAATTACGCTGGCGAACACTTGATGCATCGCACGAGCGGGTATGCCGTGGCGCTTGTAGCGTTGGCGCTTGCAGCGCTCGCAGCGACCCGCGGTCAGGGGCAGGGGCGGACGTGTGGCCTGGCCTTGGGGGGCACAGCACTAGGGCAGGCAGCGTTAGGGGTCAGCGTCGTGTTGAATGCGTCGCCGCTTGGGCTCAGCCTAATCCATCAGGCGGGCGCGGTCGGGCTTTGGCTCTGTGCGATCCTATACGCTAAAGCGGCATTCAGTTACCGCCACTAAAAGTTATTGAAAAATATAGATAAAATGAAATCCCTTGACGCACTTGGGGCGGCGACCTAAACGCGCGCCTTCTTCTTGAGGATATGAACGCCCATGCGCACAAATTCGACGCGCTCGGCTAGGGCCTCGGAGGTCGAGAACGGTTGGATCGTTGTCGACGCCGAAGGCGCTGTGGTCGGTCGCTTGGCTTCTTTCATTGCTTTGCGGCTTCGCGGCAAGCATCGCGCTGACTTCACGCCACACATCGACACCGGTGATCATGTCGTGGTGATCAACGCTGGCAAAGTGGCTCTGACCGGCAAGAAGCTCACCGACAAGGTGTACTACCGTCACACCGGCCATCCAGGCGGCATCAAGGAGCGCGTCGCCGGGAAGGTGCTTGCTGGCAAGTATCCTGAGCGCGTGCTCGAGAAGGCTGTCGAACGCATGATGCCGAAGGAAAGCCCGCTTGCCCGCAAGCAACTCGCGAAGTTGCGCGTGTATGGCGGTGGCGCGCATCCGCATGCCGCGCAAAACCCTGTCACGGTCGATTTCAAGGGCCGTAACCGCAAGAACTCGAGGATTGGCGCATGAGCGATATCGGCCAAGGTCTGGAATCGTTGGGCGGCATCGCTGGCGTATCGGCGCCGCGCCCGCAGGACGACGCGCCGTTGCGTGAGAAGAAGGTCGACAAGTTCGGTCGGGCTTACGCGACAGGAAAGCGCAAGAACGCCATAGCGCGGGTATGGGTAAAACCCGGCAAGGGCAAGATCACCGTCAACGGCAAGGACAGTGACGCGTACTTCGCGCGTCCAGTGCTGCGCATGATGATCAATCAGCCCTTCAAGGTCACTGAGCGCGAGGGCGAATTCGATGTCTTCTGCACGGTGGTTGGGTCCGGGCTTTCGGGGCAAGCGGGCGCGGTGCGCCATGGCATCTCGAAGGCGCTCGCGGACTATGAACCGCCGTTGCGGCCCGCATTGAAGCATGCGGGTTTCCTGACCCGCGACAGCCGTGTGGTCGAGCGAAAGAAGTATGGCCGCGCCAAGGCTCGACGAAGCTTCCAGTTCTCGAAGCGCTAGTCGCTGAGCAATTTGGAGAAAAGGGCGGGCGCTTCGGGAACGAGGCGCCCGTTCGCTATTGCGCCGTATCCAAGATTATGCGGCTGTTGACGCCGCGGGACACATAGGTCACGGGATTGATGTCGTAGTCAGACGATATGGTGAAGCGCTGGTCACCGAAGCCTTGCTCGATACGATAGTTCAACATCGCATGAGCTCCCTCGCCGGTGATGCTTTCAATCACGATGCGCGAGCCGAGAAGGTCGATCGTTTGGGGCAGAGGATGTTGCGTGTCGTTCAAGAGCCACTCAGCAAGCGGTTCGCAACCACTGAGTTCGTGACTGGCCCCATAACAGAACAGGAGGCTGTAGCGAGCGCCGCGCTGGCGGTTGCGCAGTTGCTTGAATACCAGACCGATGTGCAGCGTCTCCGCCAACGCGGCGGGATCCGTTAGGGTGTAGGGTATCGGCTGGGCGAGCGACGTATAGTCTCGTATGCCTTTCACCAGGCGGATGGCGATCGTCTCGTCAAACATGCCGCCGGCCACTTCCTCAAATAGGCTGTCGTTGTCGGCATCGCGGAAGCACTGCCAGAGGGTGTCGCGAGACATGCCTCGCCCGGAGGCGCCGCCAAAAAGCGCCGCGCCCAGCGCTACTGTGGGAACATCGCGCATGTCGATCTCGCGTATCGCTACTGTGCTGCAGTAGAATTGGCCGCGCTCGTCATGGACTTGGAAGAGTGAGGCCCCGGCCGGCACGCGGCGGTCGGGGTTGCGCGCGTCGGGAGCGTAGTCGCCGCCCAAGGTAGCAGCCGCAACATAACGCACCCGCTCTGCGTAGACAGGTTGTCCTATTGTGACTTGGCGCGCCTGTGGTTCGGGTTGTTCGCTTGCCGTCGCTACCAGCCATGTGCGTGTTCGCGCTTCCGCCGGGAGGGCAGCGAGAAGGCACGCCAGGGTAGCTACAATCCAGAGGCGCATTGGCCTTCCCAATCAGCTTTGGGCCAGCGAGCGCATTGCTGCGCTCGCCGCCGCAATTTACATCTTTCCCCGCTCGACGAGAACGCCAAGGCGGTCATTGATCGAGAAGATGACGATCCAAAGTTCGCAGATGACACGCCAGACCAGCAGGCCCACGGCTGCGCCAATGACTGCAATGAGGATGCCGCCGAGGCCTGTGGCGGCATTGTACCCCATCATTTGCAGGGCGCCGGCCATGGAGACAAGCATTCCAAGCACGATGCCGACAATGCCTAGCCAATAGACGATCTTGATGAGCGTGGGCGCGACGAATTTGTCAAAGTTGAGTAGACTCCCGAGCATGTAGCCCTCCCCGTTTGCGGCTTCCCGTTACGGAAGCTCTGGCTCGACCTAAAGCGGTGCGACGAATTATGCCAACAGTTTTTATTGACGGCGAAGCTGGAACGACCGGACTTCAGATTCGCGCACGGCTCGAAAATCGGCGCGACATCGAACTGATCTCAATCGATCCCGACAGGCGCAAGGACGCCAGCGAGCGCAGGCGGCTCTTGAACGGGGTCGAGGTGGTGATTCTCTGTCTTCCCGATGAAGCTGCCAAGGAAGCGGCAGCGCTGATCGAGAATGACGCGGTGAAGGTGATCGATGCATCCACGGCCCACCGTGTCGCGGAAGGCTGGGTCTACGGTTTCCCGGAGTTGTCCAAAGACCAACGCGCTCGAATTGCGGGGGCGAATCGTGTCTCGAATCCGGGCTGCTATCCCACGGGCTTCATCGCACTGGTGCGCCCGTTATTGGACGCGGGCGTAGTTCCGCGCGGCTGGCAATTCACTTGTCATGCTGTCAGCGGATATTCTGGCGGCGGCAAGGCGATGATCGCCGAGTTCGAGGAAGAGGGCTCGGACGAGCACACCCGCGTCCCGTATCGCATTTACGCGATGAGCCAGACCCACAAGCACGTGCCTGAAATGCACC
>CAYRHK010000223.1:0-4432 GCA_964423825.1 uncultured Terricaulis sp.
GCCCGGCCCCAAGGGCGGCTATTTCCCGGTGCCGCCGATCGACAGCTTGCAGGACATGCGCGGCGAAATGCTCGAAGTGATGGGGCAACTCGGCCTCAGGCCTGAGAAGCACCACCACGAAGTCGCCCCCGCCCAACACGAACTCGGCCTCAAGTTCAGCACGCTGACCCAAATGGCCGACAACATGAACTTGTACAAATACATCATCCACCAGGTGGCCGCGTCATACGGCAAGACCGCCACTTTCATGCCCAAGCCCTATTATAAGGACAACGGCTCCGGCATGCACGTGCACCAGTCGATTTGGAAGAAGGACGCCAACCTGTTCGCCGGCGACCGCTACGCCGATCTGAGCGAAACCTGCCTCTTCTATATCGGCGGCATCATCAAGCACGCGCGCGCCATCAACGCGTTCGCCAACTCCACCACCAATTCCTACAAGCGCCTCGTGCCCGGCTACGAAGCCCCGGTGCTGCTGGCCTATTCCGCGCGCAACCGCTCCGCCTCGTGCCGCATTCCACACGGCACCGGCGCGAAAGCCAAGCGCGTGGAAGTTCGCTTCCCCGACCCTGCCGGCAACATGTACCTGACGTTCACGGCCCTGCTGATGGCCGGCCTCGACGGCATCCAGAAGAAGATCCACCCGGGCGATCCGTTGGATAAGAACCTCTACGACCTGCCGCCTGAGGAACTGAAAGACGTGCCCACTGTCGCCGGCAGCCTGCGCGACGCGCTCACGGCGCTCGATCGTGACCGCGAATTCCTCACCAAGGGCAACGTCATGAGCGACGATCTCATCGACGCCTACATTGAGCTAAAAAAGGAAGAACTCGACCGCTTCGAAACCCACCCCCACCCGGTCGAGTTCGACATGTACTACAAAGCGTGAGGCCCGACTTCACCGCGACAAAGAGGGCCGGGGAGCGATCCCCGGCCCGCCTCATTTGCAGAACGCGCGCGACTTAGAAGCTCAACGTCCCGCTCAGAGAAATCGCGTCCGCTTCGCCTTCGTCACCTTCAAGCCGCGTGTAGTCGGCGCGCACGCCGAACCGCGAGCCGCCCGGACGCCACGTTGCGCCGACGCCGTAGCCGATGCCGTCATCGTCTGCTTCGCCCAAAGGTGTGTCGACCTCGGTGGTCTGGTAGCCAAGCCTGGCGTGAACGTCGAAGTTCGACGTGATCGGCAAGATGCCCACCGCGTAAGCGCCAGCATTATAGTTCAGCTCCACGGCGTCATCGTCTTCAACGCCAGCGGAGGCTTCGCCTTCAACGGCGAAGTTCGGATTGAAGCGATAACCCAGACGCCCGGTCACGCCGCCGACATCGCCGCCCTCGTAGTCGAACTGAGTATAGCCCGCCCCAGCATACCATTCGGCGTGCGCCACCGGCGCCAACACCAGCGTTGCTGCTGCCACAGCGGCGAGCAAAGTAATCCTCTTCATCTTGTGTCTCCTCAAAACGTCCCTTCTTGGGGGCGCCAGGAGCGCTCACATGAGGACGCAATTGCGGCGCAGCATCACGCTCAGCTGACATTTCCTGAATCCAATGAATGCCATGTGACCGGGACGCCACGCGTCGATCGGCCTCATTCAGCGGGGTGGGCTTTCGCTTCTTGTCCCGCAAACGCCTCGATCTCGCGCGCAGTGGCGTCTGGCGACTTTGTGAACCGCCCCAGCAAATCGTAAAACACCGGCACCACGAACAGCGTCAGCATGGTCGCGACAGACAGCCCGAAGAAGATGACGACGCCTATCGTCATGCGGCTTTCCGCGCCAGCTCCATGCCCGAGGATAAGCGGCAACGCCCCCACGACCGTCGCTACGGAGGTCATGAGCACAGGGCGCACGCGCAGATCAGCCGCTTCGATGATCGCGTCGCGAACGCCCTTGCCCTCATCGCGCAATTGGTTCGCGAACTCGACGATCAAAATTCCGTTCTTCGCGGCCAACGCGATCAGAATGATGAGACCGATCTGGCTATAGATATTGAGGGTCTGGTCGAAGGCGTACAGTCCGAACAATCCCCCCGCGATGGCAAGCGGCACTGACAGCATGATCACCAGCGGGTGGACGAAACTCTCGAACTGCGCTGCCAGCACAAGAAACACGATCAGCAACGCAAAACCGAAGGCAAATCCTATGGCGCCGGTCGATTGCTTGAACTGCCGCGCCGCGCCGGTGTAGTCGACGCTAATCGCCTGGTCGCCGATTTCTTCGCGCGCGATCCGCTCCAACTCCTCAATGGCGTCGCCGATCGCGTAGTCGCCCGGAATCGACGCCGACACCGTCACCGCCGCTTGTCGATTCATGCGCCGTCGCTCAGCGCTGTCGCCCTGCGTGCGCGAAGTGACCAGTGTAGCCAACGGCACAAGTTCGCCAGTGCGGTCGGAGCGCACATACTTGTTCGAGAGATCCGCGATATCCGAGCGTTCATCGCGCTCGGCCTGCAAGTATACGTAATACTCTTCGCCGCGATCGGTGATCGTATTGATCCGCCGCGACCCCATGGTCGCCTCGAGGGTGCGCCCGATCGCCTGCACCGAAACACCCAAAGCGGCGGCGCGCTCGCGATCGATCTCCACCACTACACGCGGCGACGTCGGCTCGTAATTGCTCCGCGGCCGCTGAAAATCCGGATTGTCCCGCAACCGATCGACAATTCGATTGGCGACCACCGCCAGTTCTTCATAAGTGGAGCCGAGCAACACGATAGAGGCGCCGTCCCCCCCGCCGCCGCCCCCGCCTTGGAACGGGTTCTGCATCCGCGCCCGTATTGTGGCGCCGGGAATTTGGCCCAAGCGTTGGTTTAGTTCGGTCTCGATCTCCGCCCCGCTGCGATGTCTGCTGTCCCAATCGGTCAAAAAAACCCGCGCCAAGCCGCTCGAAAATCGATTGGTCCCTTGATCGCCGAACCCCGGTGCGATCACCAGCACGCGCTGCGCTTCGCCGCTTTCAACGTAACTAAGCAGCACCTCCTCAACCTGCGCCATGATCCGGCTCGTGTATTCAAAGCCCGACCCCTCCGGCGCACTCACCGACACGGTGAGATTGCCCCGATCTTCTGGCGGCGTCAGTTCGGAACTGAGCTGCGAAAAAATGAACCCGCCGGCAAGCAAGATAATTCCGAAAAGCCCGAACACGAGCGGCTTCGCGGTCAGCGCCGCCGAAAGCGACGCGCGATACGATCGGCGCAGGGCATCGAGTGAGGCGTCCACAAACTGTGACAACTTCGTGCTAGTCTTGACCGACTTCACGAGTTTCGAGCACATCATCGGCGACAGGCTGAGCGCCGCGAACGCCGAGATGACCACGACGCCGGCGATCGTAACCGCCAACTCGATGAATAGGCGCCCCACATAGCCGCCCACGAACAACAGCGGCGCGAACACCGCGACCAACACCGCCGAGGTGGCGACAACCGCGAAGAATACTTGCCGCGTGCCTCGCTCCGCCGCCACCAACGGCGGCTCGCCCAGCGTGTCCACGCGACGCTGAACGTTTTCGAGCACGACAATGGAATCGTCGACCACCAGACCGATCGCCAGCACCAGCGCTAGCAGCGTCAGCAGATTGATCGAGAACCCGAACACCGAAATGACAAGAAATGCGCCGATGAGGCAGACCGGTATCACCGCCGCAGGAATGAAGGCCGCACGCCACGAACCGAGAAACAAGAATATCACCAGCACGACCAGAGCGGTGGATTCCAGCAACGTGAACCCGACGCGGGTAATCGCGCGATCGATAAAGAGCGTGGAGTCATACGAAAGCACGAAACGCGTGCCCTCAGGCAATTCGCGCCCTATGCGCTCTATCTCGGCCTTTACCAGATTGCCCACCTCCAGCGCGTTCGACCGCGATTGGCGTACAATCCCCAGGCCAATCTGCTCCACGCCATTGCCGCGAAACAGCCGGCGCGTTTCCTCCGGCGCGATCTCGACGCGCGCCACATCGCCGAGCCGCACCACAACATCGTCGTTCGCCGAGCGCGAGATCGGCAGCCGCGTAAAATCCTCCGCGGACTCGAACGCGCGCGCGATCCGCACCTGATAGTCGCGCTCCTCGCTTTGCACATATCCGGCCGGGAGTTCCACGTTTTGGGTGCGAAGCGCGCTCTCGACATCTTGCACGGTAAGCCCGCGTGCGGCCAGGGCGTTGGTGTCAAGCCAGATCCGCAAGGCGCGACGGTAGCCGCCGCCGATGCGCACGCTAGCCACCCCATTCAGCACGGAGAGCCGGTCTACGATATACCGATCCGCGTAGTCGGTGAGCTCGGTGCGATCGAGTCCCGTAGACTCAAGACTGTACCAGATGATCGGATCGGCGTCGGCGTCCGCCTTGCGAATTGTGGGATCGAGCACATCCGCCGGCAATTGCCCGCGCGCGCGGTCGACGGCGTTGCGCACATCGTTGGTGGCGTCTTCGAGATCGCG
>CAYRHK010000224.1:0-4415 GCA_964423825.1 uncultured Terricaulis sp.
ATCCAGCCCCCGCGCAGATGTTCGCAGGACTTGTCATAGGCGCCGTGATAGTAGAGCGCTGCCGACGCGCCCTTGACCCAAAGCGTGCCGACATCGCCTTGCGCAACCAGCGCGCCATCGTCATCGAGCAGGCGGGCTTCGTAGCCGGGCACGGTTTTTCCCAGACTGCCGGGTCTTATATCGCCAGGTCGATTGCTGATGTAGATGTGAAAACTCTCGGCTGACCCGATGCCGTCAATGATCGGCACGCCGAAGCGCGCATCCCATCGCGCATGTAGTTCTTCAGGCAAAGCCTCGCCCGCGCTCCACATGAAGCGCAAATTGCTAAGGTCCGCTCGGACGTCCGATTCGAGCATCTTGTTGATGAGCGTGGGCACGCTCGTCAGCACTGTAGGCCTGTGTTTGGCGATCAGTGAGAACAGAAGTTCGGCGCTGGGCTGCTCCTCGAAGAGAATTGTCGTGGCGCCCACCGCAAACGGGAACATGAGGTTCGTTCCGGTCGCATAGCCGAAAAAGAGACGTGGTCCAGAAATCGTGACATCGCTCTCGCACACGCCGATGAAACTCTTGGCGTAGCACTCGGCATTGTAGGCGAAGTGCGCGTGTGTGTGGACCGCCCCCTTACTTTGTCCTGTGGTGCCCGAGGTGAACAACCACACTGCCGGCTCATCTTTGCGCGTTGGCCACGGCGAGGCGTCGGCCCGAACAGGTTGCGCCAGCCAGTCCTCAAAGCCGACGTTGACGTCAATGACGTTTGCGCCACCGCCGCAATGGCGCGTGCCTTCGGCGGCGGCGCGAAAATGCGCCGCGCTCGCCGCGTCGATGAACGCAAACTGCGGCTTCACGTAGTCGAGATAGTATTTGTAGTCGCTCACCGGCAGCAGCGGATTGATTTGGGTGACGACGGCGCCGGCCTTGATGGCGCCAAACCATAGATAAGCAAATTCGGGTCGATCGCGCATGCAGATCAGCACGCGCTGCTCGGGCAACAGTCCCTCGCTGACAAGACGCGCCGCAACCCGCGTGACGTTCTCTGCAACTTCCGCGTAACTGATGACGCGATCGCCGAACAGGATCGCTGGCTTCGCGCCGCGGCCTGCCTCAAGATTGGCGAAGACAAAATAGTCCGCCATGTTGAACTGGTCGGGAAAGGAGGGGAGCGAAAACTCACTCATTGCGCTCTCCCGCGCGTTGATAGTGGCGGCGGTTGGGGCGCGCCTTGGCGTTGAGGTCGGCGAGCTTTTCGTTCGCTTTCTCCGCTTCGCGGTAGAGCTGATACTCGCCCGAGCGCAATTGCACAGGCCAGTTCATCGTCGCGCCGGCGGCGCTACGCACGCCGTAATGACCCGCGGCTTGGCGCGCGAAGAACGGATTGTTGAGCATGGGCCGTGCGAGCGCGCAAAGATCGGCGCGCCCCGAAGCGATGATCGCATTGATTTGTTCTGGCAGCGTGATGTCTCCCACAGCAATGGTGGGAATCCCGGCGGCGATCCGAATGAATTCCGCAAAGGGCGTTTGCCACATGCGGCCATAGACGGGCTTTTGCCAAGGCACGGTTTGCCCCGACGAGGCATGGATGATGTCGACGCCAGCTTGCTTGAACCGCCGCGCATAGATCGCGAGATCGTCTAGCGAAAGCCCGCCGTCAGCCCAGTCCGAGCAGGAGAACCGCACGGACATTGGCTTGTCGGCGGGCCATGTCGCGCGCAGGGCTTCGAACACTTCGAGCGGGAAGCGGGCGCGGTTTTTAGCATCCCCGCCATACTCGTCGCGGCGTTGGTTCGTGAGCGGCGAGAGAAAGCTCGCTAACAAATAGCCGTGCGCGCAGTGCAGTTCGAGCATGTCGAAGCCCGCGCGCGCGCCTCGCTGCGCTGAGGCGACGAAGTCGGCGCGGATTTCATCCATCTTTGCGCGGTCAAGCTCGATGGGCGAATCGGACTTGCCCGCAAAATAGGGAATCGGCGAAGCGGAGTAGAGCGGCCAATTGCCCTCGGGCATCGGCAAATCCTCGCCGAGCGCGGGCACGTTGGTGGAGCCCTTGCGACCGGCATGACCCAATTGCAGCGCTACTTTCGCCGACGTGGTTTCATGGATGAAGGCGACGAGGCGCGCCCAACGCGCTTCTTGCTCATCGCTCCATAGCCCGGTGCAGCCAGTGGTGATGCGCGCGTCGGGCGTGGGGCAGGTCATCTCGGTGAATATGAGTCCGGCGCCGCCGACTGCTCGCGCGGCATAGTGAGAGAGATGCCAGTCGTTCAGTTCGCCATCCCGCGCGCAATATTGCGCCATAGGCGCCATGGCGACACGGTTGCGTAGCGTAAGCCCCCGCAAGTCGAACGGCGTAAACATCGGCGTCGGGCGGTCTTTGGCGGCGGCGCGCCCGGTCCGCGTTTGATAGCCGGCGTAGAATTCGTCCTCGACGTCGGTTAGGAAGTCGCGGTCGCGCATTCCGACATTGTCCCAGGTCAGCGCCTTCGCGCGCGACATCAGCGAGAAGGCGAACTTGTAGCGCGGCTTGTCCCAGTGCTTGGGCATGTCCTCAAACCAACGCAGCGACACCTGGGCGTTGTGTTGTGTGATCTCGACGGGTGTGCGCCGTCCTTCTTCGTAGGCGTCGAGTCCGGCCTTGACGTCTGCCTTGTGGTGAACGACCGCGTCGGAGAGTGCTGCCGCGCATTCCATCGCGAGCTTGGTGCCAGAGCCGATCGACCAGTGCGCCGTCGCCTTCGCGTCGCCCAGCAGAACGAACTTGTCATGGCGCCAGGACGCGCAGGTGATGCTCGGGAACTGGCGCCAGATCGAGCGGTTCGTGAGCAGGCGATGGCCATCGAGATGCTTCGCGAAGACGCCTTCGAGGTAGTGCGCGCAGGCGGCCTCATCCATGCCGGCGAAGCTGCAGCGCTCCCAGGTTTCCGGCGTTGTCTCGATCACCCATGTCGAGTGGCCAGCCTCATACTGATAAGTATGCGCGCAGAAATGGCCCTCGCTGGTCTCAACGAAGAAGAAGGTGAAGGCGTCGAGCGGGCGGGTCGAGCCCAGCCAGGTGAACTTGTTGCGCTGGTCAACGATGCGCACGCCGAACTGTTCGGTGAAACGAGCTCGGATCGGGCTGTTGACGCCCTGTGCGATCACGACCAAATCGCAGTCGCTGAACCCCTGTTCCACCGTCTCCGCGTCGATCGCCGCCGAGAAGTGCAGCTTCACGCCTACATCGCGGCAACGCCGCTGAAGCAGATTGAGCAGGGTGCGCCGCGAACAGCCGGCAAATCCGTTGCCGCCGACAATGGTTCGCTCGCCGCGATGTTCGATTGCGATGTCGCTCCAATATGCGAAAGTCGCGCGAATGGCCTCGTAACTCTCGGGATCAGCGGCGAGGAATTCGTCCAGGGTCTCATCTGAGAACACTACGCCGAAGCCGAACGTATCATCGGCGCGGTTTTGCTCGTAGACATCGATGCTGCAGCCTGGCCAGCGCTTCTTCGTGAGGAGCGCGAAATAGAGCCCGCCGGGGCCGCCGCCGACCACCGCGATCTTCACGCCTCCGGCTCCAGGACCACGGCGGTCGTTTCCATTTCGACTCTCGCAGCGTCTTCCATAAGGGCCGACACCTCCACCACCGCCATGCAAGGATACACCTTGCCATAGACATCGCGCCATGCGGCGCCGACTGCCTCCAGTTTTGAGAGATACTCGCGTTTATCGGTGATGTAGCACGTGACGCGCACGATGTCGGCGGGGGAGGCGCCAGCTTGTGCGAGGATAGCCTTGGTATTGAGCAGGACTTGGCGAAATTGGCCCCCGAAATCCTGCGCAACGAAGCGCTCTTGCTCATCCCAGCCAACGACGCCGGCGGTGAACACGAAGCGCCCGCTGGCGGCAATGCCGTTGGCGTAGCCCTTGGGGCGCGGCCACCCCGGCGGCTGGAGGATTTGACGGCTCATATCAATCGCCCTCGAAGACGGGTTTCTGTTTGGCGACGAAGGCCTGGTAAGCGCGTTCGAAGTCTTTAGTTTGCATGCAGATGGCTTGCGCCTGCGCTTCCGCTTCTATGGCGGTGTCGAGGCTCATGCTCCATTCCATGTTGAGTTGGTTCTTGGTGATTCCGTTAGCGAATGTCGGCCCCGAGGCGAGTGCGCGTGCGGCCTCCATGGCGTGCGCTTCAAGGCGATCGGCCGGAACTATCGCATTGAAGTAGCCCCAGGCGAGCCCGTCCTCGGCGCTCATGGTGCGGCCGAAAAAAAGTAACTCGCTGGCGCGGCCTTGGCCGATCAAGCGCGGCAGCATCGCGCACGCGCCCATGTCGCAGCCGGCGAGGCCAACGCGGTTGAACAGGAACGCAGTCTTAGCGTTTGGTGTGGCGTAGCGAATGTCGGCCCCGAGGCGAGTGCGCGTGCGGCCTCCATGGCGTGCGCTTC
>CAYRHK010000225.1:0-4405 GCA_964423825.1 uncultured Terricaulis sp.
GTCGTTGATGGCGTCGGCGGTGATCGGATCGAGGCCGGTGGTGGGCTCGTCGAAGAAAAGAATATCTGGCCTCGCGATGATGGCGCGCGCCAGCCCCGCTCGCTTTTGCATGCCGCCAGACAATTCGATCGGGCGTACATCGGCGAACTCAGACGAGAGTCGCACCTTGCGCATCGCCTCGATGGCGCGCTCGCGCGCTTGGGGCCGCGCGACTTTGTCCGCGTAGATCAGGCGGAAGGCGACATTCTCCCAGACCGTCAGGCTGTCGAAGAGCGCGCCGCCCTGGAACAGCATGCCAAACTTCTTCATCACTTTGGCCCGGACCTCTGGCGGCATGCGCGTGACCTCGGCGCCGTCGACAAACACATGGCCTGCATCGGGCTTCATCAGACCGAGCGCGCACTTGAGCGTCACCGATTTGCCTTGGCCCGAACCGCCAATGATGACGAGCGACCTGCCCGGCGCGACATCGATGTCGACGCCGTCGAGCACCTGGCGCCCGCGCAGCTTCTTCCTGATGCCGGTGAGTTGGAGCTTCGCTGTCATCCCATCATTCCAGGAAGAACGCCGAGATGACGTAGTTGACCGCGAGGATCAGCACGATGGCGCCGACGACGGCGTTCGTTGTGGCGCGCCCGACGCCGAGCGCGCCGCCGCTTGAGTTGTAACCCTGGTACGCGCCCATGACCGCGATGATAAAGCCGAATGCCGCCGCCTTCACGAGGCCGAGAATCACGTCCTGATTCTCCATGAAGTTGAGCGTGTTGCGCAGGTAGATGGCGCCGTTGAAGTCGAGACTGTTCACTGCCACCAGGTATCCGCCCATGACCCCGATAATGTCGGCGACCAGCACCAGGATGGGCAATGTCAAGGTCGCCGCCAGCACCCGCGGCGCCACCAGGAACCGGAACGGATCAGTCGAGAGCGTCTTCATCGCGTCGATCTGTTCGGTGACCCGCATGGTGCCGATTTCCGCCGCGATCCCAGCGCTCACGCGCCCCGCAAGCATCAGGCCCGCGAGCACCGGACCAAGCTCACGCGTGATGCCGAGCACCACAATATTCGGCACGAAGCTTTCGGCGTTGAAGCGGGCGCCGCCAACATAGATGTTGAGCGCCAATGCTGCGCCGATGAACACGGCGGTGAGGCCGATCACCGGCAGCGAGAAGTACCCGATCTGAAGGCACTGGCGCAGAAATTGACCGGAAAAGAAGGGCGGCGAAAAGCACGACGTCACCGCGCGTGCCGCGAACAAGCTGAAGCGGCCGAGTTGCGCCAGCAAGTCGAGCGTTGCGCGCCCGAGCGGCGCAAACGGATTGAAGCCCCTGTGCAGGCGCGTGCTTGGGTCAGGCGCTCTCACGCGCGCACTCCGGTCTTGCGCACGGTGCCGACGAAGGCTGTGAGCAGTTCGTAGGGCGCGGTGCCCGCGCGCGCCGCGATGTCGTCGAGCGGCGCGTTGGCCCCCAAGAACTCGATCATCGCGCCTTCGCGCGCCTCGGTGCAGTTGGTCACGTCGAGGATGATGAGGTCCATCGATATGCGTCCCAGGATCGGCAATTGTGCGCCCGCGAGGACGCCATAGCCGCGCCCTCCCAAGGACCGCAAGTATCCGTCGGCGTAACCCAGCGCGACGGTGGCGGTGCGCATCTTTCGGGACGCAGTAAAGGTAGCGCCATACCCAAAGGTCTCGCCGGGCTCGACAGTGCGCGTTTGCAGGATCGGTGCTTCGACGGTCACGGCGACGGATAGTTGGGGATTGTCGCTGTCGAGGCCGCCGGAGCCGTAGAGGCCAACGCCGGGACGGATGAGATCGAAATGGTAGTCCGCGCCGATAAGCGCGCCAGCTGTGGCGGCCAGGCTCAAGGGCGCCTTCGGAAACAGCGAGGCGGCGTCGAGGAGGCGGCTGCGCTGTGTCGCGTTCATCGGGTGGCGAGCGTCAGAGCTGCAGGCGAGATGGCTCATGAGCAGAGCCAATGACGCGCCTTTGAGCGCGGCGGCTGCGTGGGGGAGTTCTTCCGGGCCAACGCCCAGACGATTCATACCGGTATCGATGTGGAGCGCGGCGGGGCCGCGGCCGCCCCACAACTTGATCTGCTCAAGAGAATTGAGAACCGGCGTCAGCTTGAGGGATGCGAACGTATCGACATCGCTTGGTTGGGGGCCATTGAGGACGAAAACTTGTGGGCCGTCCCCCAGAGCGGTGCGCACTACAAGCGCTTCCGCGCTGGTTGCTGTGAAAAACACGCGCGCGCCGGCGCTCGCGAGCGTCTTGGTGCAAGCGTCGGCGCCGAGGCCGTAAGCGTCCGCCTTTACAACAGCGGCAACGGCCGCGCCCGGCGCCAGCCGTCGGAAGAACCGCCAATTGTCAGCGACCGCGTTCAGATCGACGCGCGAACGGGCGAGGCGCGTGGGAGGTGCGTTTCCACTCATGGAGCGCACCACGTCCCTCTTCCCACTGTAGGGGAGGGGGGGCTCTCATGTCCGCGAGGAGAGGTTTCCGAATCTGGTGTAGCGGCTGTCAAAGAAGAGCTTCACTTTCCCGATCGGACCGTGGCGCTGCTTGCCGATGATCACTTCGGCCTGGTTGCGCACTTCGTCCACCTGCCGCATCCACGCGATGTGCTCGTCGCTGCCTTCGCGCGGCTCGGCGCGCTCCAGATAATAGCTTTCGCGATAAACGAACAGCACCACGTCTGCGTCCTGTTCGATCGAGCCGGATTCCCGCAGGTCCGATAGCTGTGGGCGCTTGTCCTCGCGGGTCTCCACCTGGCGCGAGAGTTGCGAGAGCGCGATCACCGGCACCTTGAGGTCCTTGGCGAGCGCCTTCAACCCTTGGGTGATCTCGCTCACCTCCTGAACCCGCCCGTCGCTCTTGCGCGAGGACGAGGTCACTAGCTGAAGGTAGTCGACCACGATGCAGTCGAGTCCATAGGTGCGCTGTAACCGGCGCGCGCGCGCCTGCAATTGGGCGATCCCGATGGCGCCTGTCTCGTCGATGTGCAACGGCAGGCGCTGTAGCTCCACGGCCTTGTCAGCCAAGCGCTCATACTCCGGCTTGGTGATTTTGCCGCGACGGATGCGGTCGCTTTCGATTTCGGCGGCGTCCGAGAGCAGGCGCGTGGCCAACTGCTCGGCCGACATTTCGAGCGAGAAGAACGCGACGACCCCGCCCTTGCTCTGGGGCTTGGCGTTATCCGGAGCCTGGTCATACGCCAGTCGATTGCGCGCGACGTTGAAAGCGATGTTGGTGGCGAGCGCGGTTTTTCCCATCGAGGGGCGGCCCGCAAGGATGACGAGGTCGGACGAGTGAAGGCCCCCCAACATCCGGTCGAGATCGTCGAAATTGGTGGCGATCCCGGAGACGTCTGATGTGCTTTCGTAGGCCGCCGCCGCCATTTCGATCGAGGTGGCGAGGGCGTTGGAAAACGGCGAGAAGCCGGTATTGGCCGCGCCGCTTTCGGCCAGAGTAAAGAGCGTGCGCTCTGCCTCCTCGATAATGTCTTCAGCGTCGTGATCCTCGGGCGGATGCTCGGCGAGGTCCGCGATCACGGTGCCGACACGAATGAGTTCGCGCCGCAGGGCCAGATCATAGATGAGGTTAGCGTAAGCCTGTGCCTGAGCCGACAGCGGCGCGGCAGCATCCATCAGCTTCATCAAATAGACGGCGCCGCCGATCTCCTTGATGCCCCCGTCGCGGGCAAAGCGCTCCTTAAGGGTGAGCCCGTCCGCGAGGTCGCCAGCGGAGATCATTTCGGCGCTGGCCTGGAAAATGCGCCCGTGCACCGGATCGTAGAAGTGCTTCGGCTGCAGGCGCGGATTGATCCTGTTGTAGGTTTCGTTGTCGAACAGAATGGCGCCCAAGAGCGCCTGCTCGGCCTCCAGATTGTGCGGGGGCTGGCGCGGCGGACCGGGCGGGGTCGGTTCTGGAACCGCCAGCGGCAGCGATTGCTGTTTCGACATCGGCTCAGCATGACGCGATTCGAAGCCGAAACAGGTTTACGGACGCGATCGCCGCACCCGATTTCATGATTGACGGGCGCGACGAATGCCTGCCGATTCGGGCGGATCAGTCGAAGATGTCGAACAAATCGAAGCCGCGTCGGCGTCTGCGCGGATCTTGCCCGTACCCTTGCTCGCCGTACTCGCCTTGTTCGCCGCGCTCTCCGTAACCCTGCACGGGCGGTTGGTGCGGTGGCGAACCCTGCCGGCTCGGCGCAGCTGGCGCGTCGGGCGCGAAAGCGGTGCGAGCGCCTTCAATCAGCTTTTCCAGTTCGCCGCGATCGAGCCACACGCCGCGGCAAGTGGGACACATGTCGAACTCGACGCCATTGCGATTGACTGTCTGCATCGAGGCGCTGTCGTTCGGGCACATCAAAAGCGGCATCATGCTTCTCCTTGGCTAAGT
>CAYRHK010000226.1:0-4351 GCA_964423825.1 uncultured Terricaulis sp.
CAGATAGATCCACCCCACCGGCAACAGCAGCGTCGAGACGACGATGCCCAGCGAAACGCCGAGAAATGGCGAGGTGAGTTCCGGCAGGTGACCATCGACGGCAATGATAACGCCGCCGCCGTCATCGGCGCCGATCATGTAGCGTGCACCGAGCGGCGCCACGAGCAAGAGCAGCCACAACCCCCAACTGCGCCAATAACGCGCCAGCGATGCCGTCAGCGCCGATTGCGCAACCACAATCCCGCTCACGGCGCTTGCTCCACACGTCCGGCCTCGATGCGAAGCACAGCGGAAGCCTGCGGCGCCAATTCGTCGGCAAGGTGCGTGGTCATAACCACGATGGCGTTGCGCGCGCGCTCAACAATCAGCTTGCCGAGTTTGCGCGCGGTCTCGCCGTCGAGCTCTGCCGTGGGTTCGTCGAGCGCCAGCACCTGCGGCGCACCCAGCAGTGCTTGGGCAAAGATCAGACGTCGGCGCATGCCGCCGGAAAAACTGGCGATACGGTTGTTGATGTCAGCATGCAGACCGATGGCATCGGTGATGGCGCCGAACTGGCGGTCGGCCTCATTGAGACGCAAGCCCTTCAGCGCGGCGATGTGCAAAGCAAACTCGCGGGCGGTCAGGTCTTCAGGCAAATCCACCGCCTGAGGCGCATAGCCCAGCGCTTTGCGCAACGCTTGGCGCGCGCCGGGCAAGCGCCGCTCATTCCAATGGAGCGCGCCCGCGTTTGGCCCTTCGGCGGTCGCGATTAGGCGCAGCAGCGTCGACTTGCCGGCGCCGCTCGGCCCTGTCAGCAGCGTGAGGCCCGGCCCCAGTGTGTGCGTCACGTCGGACAATACTTGTTTACGTCCGTAGCGTTTGCCTACGGCTTCCAGCCTGAGCGCGCTCATGTGCCTCTTGTTCCAGCCTCGTCTCGGTCAAGAGATGCAGCGTGGGTTGGCTGCGGATGCGCACTTAAACAAGCAGAGTGGCTTTGGTCACCTCATCGGCTGGAAACAGAAGCTCCAGGCGCAGGTCGCGCAGGGTGATGTCCTCGCTGGTGCCGAAATGCGCAATGGTAGTGAGGAAACTCAGCACGCCCATGGGCGTGCGCAGCCTGATCGGCACCAGCGCGCGCCGCGCATTGGTCGCTGGCGCGGTCGCGGTCGCCATCGCGCACTTCAGCAGCGTCAACAGCTCAGCGTTCTTGGGATCAGGCCCCGCCTCCAGCGCCTCCAAGCGAATGCGCCCCCACATCTCCGTCAGCACCTCGCCGAGATTTTCGATCGCCGCGCTCGCCAAGGCGCCGCACAGCATCCGCACGACATTCATCTCGCTCGACCCGTCGTGCAGCCGCCCCAACAGGGCGCGGGCGCTGTCGTTAGCGTCGATGACGGTCCAATGCCGGTCACACACCAACGCAGGGTACGGCGCGCGTGGCGGCGCATCATCTCTTCGAGCATGGCGCGGAATGGCGCAAGGCTCTCTGCGCTCAGGGGCGTTGCGGGGAACGCCGGCGCAAACCCCGCACTCGCCAGCAAGGCGTTAGTCGCCGCCCGCGGCAGCAGCAGCGCTTGCGCCAACTGCATCGTCATGGCGCGCGAGGGTTGCGCGCGCCCGCTCTCAAGAAACGAGAGATGGCGCGCGGAAACGTCAGCCTCAAGAGCCAGCTCCAGTTGGCTCAAGCCGCGCGCGCGCCGCCACTCACGCAGCAGCGTGCAAAAGTGTGCGTCCGCAGAGGCCTGCATCGCGCTCATTGCGGGACTATGCCGTCCACGCAGGCTGAGTCCATGACCTAGGGGGTAATTGCGGCGCTTCCCTACGCGACCGAAGCTGGCGCTGTGAACGGAGGGCAACATGAACGGATTTTGGAGAACGTGGCTGCAAGTCTGGTGCTGGCTCACCCTGGGCGTGGGCGTCATGTTCGCCGCCGGCGCTGTATCGGCCGCCGACGCGGGCGTGCAGCTCTTCTACGATGTCATCTACTGGCCAATTGACGGCCAATCGACATTCAACGAAAGCGTGCGCCTGACAGCGGCCCTTCTGGGCGCGGTGATGATCGGCTGGGCAATCACCATTTTCGGGCTCATCGCCGCTGCGGAACAAGCTGGCGCACGAGCCTGGCGCACGCTCAGTTTCGGGATGCTGGCCTGGTGGGGCATCGACAGCGCGATCTCGGTGGCGCTTGGGGCGCCAGTGAACGCACTCTCTAATACACTCTTCCTCGCTGGCTATCTCGCGCCGGTGCTGGCGGGCGGCGTGCTGGAACTCCGTGCGCCGGCGCGAGTTCACCCGAGTCTACAATAAATACTATCCGAACAGTTAATGACTTTAGCGCCTCACAGCTTCCACTGCGCACGTCTTTGTAACATCGAGTAACAAACCTCGCTGACCAACTATTCACTGGTGCTTAGACATCGCTCGGCATAAACGCCGCACGATGTTGACACATTTCCGCCTCATCGCACTTGCCGGCGTCGCCGTGACAGCCGCGGCGGCGAGTGCGGCGGCGGCTCTGTGGCCCTCTGCCCCGGAAATGGCCCGCCTTGCCCCCGGCTACGGCGGGGTCTGCGAAGCCTGCGACCTCACCGGACGCATTCTGGTCGATGCCCGTCTGAGTGGAGGCCAATTTCAACGCGCCCAGTTCACCAACGCGGTGATGAACCGGGTCCTGGCTGCTGACGGCCTCTTCGATGGCGCCGACTTCGCCGGCGCGACCCTTGACGACGGCGAATTTGCCCGCGCTAGGTTTCCAGGCGCAACCTTTGCTGGGGCCAGTCTCCGCGGGACACGCTTTCCAGGCGCCGATCTCTCCGAAGCGCTAGGCCTCACTCAGGCCCAACTCGACCAAGCCTGTGGCGATGGAACGACGAAGCTGCCTGAAGGACTGCGCATCGCACCCTGCGAGTGACGTCACCACACCTCACATAGTCTTGTGCGTGGACCTTCCACGTGTCTGCTTCGCATCACTCAGCCGCGTCGCTCAGTCGTCGCCGGGCAGTCGTGCCGCTTGAAGCTTCTGCTTTTGCGTCAGTTCCAGTGAGCGCATCATCAGAATGATCCAGTTCCCAAGATCGATGAGCGTAGCGCCGAACCAAGCGACGAAAATCACCGATATCAGTGCGCCCAACACAATCATCAACGCCCCGACCAGGCGCTGACCCATTCGGTCAAGTGAAAACGGCGCGGCGTTCTCACGCTGCTGGCGCGCGGCATCTAAGCGCGCCTGCGAGTCGGCAAGCTGATTGGCAGCCGACTGCGCCGCATAATCAGCGTCGCGCCAAGCGCGATCCGCCTCCGTAGCCGCCGCCGCCAAGTTGAACTCACTCGCGCGACGATCCGCCAGCTCAAGCACAAAAGCCCGGTAGGCGCTGCAGGACTCCACCGTCATATTGCGCCAAGCGCGCGGACATCCAGACATGTAGTTATCAATGTTTTGTCGCACGCGCGACGCCGACTCGGCACTGCGCGCATAGCGCAGTTGATCGATGGCGGGTCCGGTATAGGGTGTTTGATTGAGCGAAGCCTCGTTCGCCCGCGCCACGCGCTCATACGAATTCCGCGCTTCTGTGCGTGCAGTCGCCAGTTGCTCGCGATATTCCGGTGCAGCGACGCGATCAACCCCCTGCTGCGCCGCTTCCACTTCCCGCTCAAGCCCCCGAACCTGCTCGGACAGTTGCCGATGGTACTCAATCTCGGCGCCTGGGTAGAGCGACATCAGCGCACTCGTGAGCCCCCCGGACAGCATGAGCAAACACAACACCAGCAACAGCATGTATTGTATGCGGTTGCCACGGAACATCACGAACACGGTGCTGCCGGCGTAGTCCTGCTCCTCTTCCTTCGAGGTGCGCATAATCCTTATGGCGTCCCGCAAAAATTCAAACGGCGTCGTGAAAATGGTCAGGAAGATGCGGAACATCCCGCCGATAGCTTCGCCAAGGCGACCTCCCGACAGCACCACGATGACACCTGCGCTTAGGAGCAGAAAGACCGCGATTCCAACGATCGGATTTTGAAACAAAAACGCCCAAGGCGTTCCGACGCCAAGCATGACACACCCCCGTGTGCCGTGACGTTAGGCGCGCCAAGCTCACGTTACTAGCAAATTCGTAATGTTCGGCCTTCGTAGGTGCGGCGGCAGCGAACCTTAGCTCTTCGTCTCCACCACCCGGATATGCAGCTCCTTGAGCTGCTTGGATGTCACCTCGCCCGGCGCGTTCATCATCAAATCCTGCGCCTGCTGATTGAACGGGAAGACGATCACTTCGCGAATGTTTTCGACGCCCGCCAGCAGCATGACAATGCGGTCGACGCCGGGCGCCGAGCCGCCGTGCGGGGGCGCGCCGAAGCGGAAGGCGTTGAGCATGCC
>CAYRHK010000227.1:0-4292 GCA_964423825.1 uncultured Terricaulis sp.
TGGTTTTCGCGCTCCCTGGCGGTCCACGCAGAACGAGCACCGGGTAGGGTCCACGCGCCCGCAGCGCGGCCACCACCCAGCCGCAGAGCAACATGAGCGCCTGCGCGGGCTCGCCCGTCTCGCGATCGCGCAGATTGAGCAGCGCTGCGAGTTCGCGCAGATCGCCGCCGCGTTCGGGCAACGGTAGCGGCAGCATCCCGCTGGGACGGTAAAATGGCACAGGCGCGGTTTCGAGCATGCGCCAACCGTTTGCGGTGATTTCGACGCAACGCCCCTGAGTGTCGGCTAGGTCCAGCAACATGGCGCCATCGTGATCGGCGACGCGGATACGTGCTTGGTCGACATCGTCGCCAAATAACGCCTGCGTCTCAAAGTGCGCGGCCGCCTGCTTCAACGCATCGCTGCGCGCCGTTGTCGCTGAGGCGGCATAAAAGCGCTGTCGCAAATAGCTTTGGAAACGCCCTGATCCGACGCGCAAGGTTTCGTTGCGCTGGCCTATGCGCACCGTCGCCCACGCACGTTGTCGCGCGTCGCGGAACAGGCGCTGGATTGCGCCTTGGGCCGCGTTCACAATGGCGTCGGCGACGCTGGGGCGAGACTCGTTGTTTGCCTCGCCGTTATGGGCGCCGCCTTCAGCACGATCGCAAAACGGACCGACGCAATCGATGTCGGGACCGGCGCTCATACTGCGCCCTCCCAAATGCGCCGCTGCTCGCACTCTGCCCAAATCGCGAAGTCGACGCGCTCGGCAATTGTCAACGGCGCCGCCCGGATCGCGAAGGCAATGTCGGAGAGTGGATCATCGACCGCCGCCAGCGCGCGCACGCGCCAGAGCGGGTCGTCGATGTGGACGCGGATCGTGTACAGCCGGCCGGCGAAGCGGACGCGGATTTCGCCGATCCGCATCCTACAAACATCGCACTGGGGGCCTTCCGCGCTACGCGATCTTGGGGTAGTGAGGGGGCGCGTCGCCTGCCAGCTGAACGCACCTCCAACCGAGCCCGCCGCGTTACGCGCGGCGGGTTTGTTTCCGATGTTCATGGGCGCGCCTCACGCTCTTTTGGCGTGAAGCTTGGGCGCATCGGCAATCAAGCGCTCTAGCGAAGCGGTGAGGACGAGACTTCGCGTCCCGACCTTCACCATCTCAAGCCGGCCCTCGGACGCAAGCTCATAGAGCGTCGTGCGCCCTAAGCCGGACCATTTCACCGCGTCGGCAATGGTCATCGCGTGAGGCCGCACGTCGATTTTCGGGGTTGTTGCCGTCATTTCATCCGCTCCGATGCACCCGCGTCGCGGCGGGCATGGGCGGAAGGTCGCATTATCGAGCGGGCCTTAAATAGCGTCACGCTTTGCATTGGCGCCGCGCTTTGCTTTCGGCTTCCCCTTCGGCGTCCCGAGCGCCGGATAGTCATTCCTCACCGACGCCCACACGCGTTCGGCGCCACGCTGCGATATTTGAAATCTGTCAGGCGCGCCTGCCTTCCACTCGTTTGCTTTCGGCCACGCCGCACCCGCGGCGGCGGCTTGGCAAAGCCCGCGCAGTTCGTCGGCGGCTTTGGCTTCGCCTGCAACGGTAGGGACTGGCGCAGGCCAAAGCGTCAACACACGCTCGCGCGGCAGTAACACGTCACTGGCCTCGTATGTTCGGGCCGGCGCGAACATATCGCGGCCCGCCCTAAGCAGATCGGCCCCTCGATGTTCTAGGTGGTCGAGAAACGGCCATTCGTGCGCCGGGATTGGAGTCGGCACACCGTCCAACATGGTCACCGCCATGAGACCGCCGGCGCCCAACTTTTCCCAAAGCAGACGATTTGCCTCATTGATCGTGTATCGCTTTGTTGAGTCCAGCGGAGCACCCTCGCTGGCCTCAACAGCTTCGCACAGGGACAGAAACATGAGCGGCGCTTCGCCCTTATGCGTTTGCTCTAAAAGCCAGCCCCGCCGCTCGCGCAAGCCGCCGGCACCGTCGCCTTCGATGCACTCCCGCCAGAACCAGGATTGATGCTGCTGGCGCCAACGTGGCAGACAATCACGCACGCGCTCCATATCAGCCCACGCAATCCAACTCACCACCATCGCGAGCGTCCAGTGTGTTTCGCACATTGGATCGAAACGGGCCGGATCAAGCGCCGGCGTTAGAGGCTCGAGCCCTTGTGCTCGCGCCTTGTCCTCGGCTTCGTTCGGCGTGGTTCGGTCGTTAGCGAGATCGTCATATAGAGCCTCGCGCGCGGCATCGCGCGCAATTTGCTTGCCAAGTCGAGTAAATTGACATCTCGCCATCCGTCCGCGCTCCAAGTAACGCGGATCGGATCCTTACTCGGTTCGCCGGCGTTCGGAAGCGTTCGTGTGCAGCTACTCCCCTGCGAGAATGTAGCGAAACCCCCGTCCGATCATCGAGATAACGAAGGCTGCTGCGAGCGAAGCCAAAATCGGTGCACCCCAATCCTCGAACCATGTGGGCGGGGGTGGGCACCCAGGCAACCAAGGCTCGGCATCGCAAGTAGTTTGCCCTCGTGCGAAGATGCCCGCGAGCGCGAAGGCCGCCGCAAACGCGATGCTCAGCCAGTGCGCGACCCTGCCTAGTCGAATCAGCGCCGTGGTCTCTGCTTTGCGACGCGTGGGCCAGAAGAAGTTCACGATGTACTCCTCTCTTGGCCGCGTGCGGTGTACAGCGGCACCACCGTGCCCTGCTCCGGCGTCGCGCAATACCCGCCCCAGGCGTCCATTAGCCGCCGGCGCTTGTCGTAAAGATCGCCGCGCCGGTAGGCGGCCTCCACCTTGTCGTCGATGGCATGGGCGAGCGCGGCTTCGGCCACCTCACGCGGGAACGCCGTGCGTTCGGCCGCCCAATCGCGGAAAGTGGAGCGGAAACCGTGCGCCGTGATATTGGCGCGGCCCATGCGGCGCAGCGTCATCAACAACGCCATGTTGCTCAAGGGCCCGCGCTCGGTCGCGAATACCGGTCCTTCCGGCTTTGGACCTTGTGCGCGCAGCAACGCCAGCGCGGGTTTCGAAAGCGGCACGCGGTGCTCGCGCCCGCCCTTCATGCGTTCGCCGGGCACTGTCCACACCGCGTTCACCAGATCAATCTCGCGCCAATCGGCGCCGATCGCTTCGCCGGTGCGCGCCGCTGTCAGGATGGCGAAGGCAAGGGCCCTTGCGGCCACGCCCTCCCGCTGCGCCAGATCGGCCCAGAAACCGGGTGCGTCGGCGTAGGGTAACGCGGCGTGGTTGCCGCGCGGCTTGGCTTTGGCGAGCGCCGCATGCGATGGCAGCGAGTGTTTTAGGCGCTCGCGTCGCGCGGGATTGTCGCCTTCAGAGCGATGGCCCCGCTCGGCGGCCCAATCGAGCACTGCCTCAATGCGTCCGCGTAAGCGAGACGCGGTTTCAGGCTTCGCGGTCCAGATCGGCTCAAGCGCGGCGAGCACGTCGCGCTTGTCGATCACCGACACCTGAAAGTCGCCGAACACCGGATAAGCGTAGGTCGCCAGCGTCGCGGACCACTGCCCGGCATGCTTGGCGCTGCGCCACCGCTCACGGTGCGCGGCGATGTAGCCTTCCGCCGCTTGCCGAAAGGTGAGCGCGCGCGCGGCCTGCACCTTGGCTTGGAGCTTCTCGGCCTCGCGCGCCGCCAGCGGATCGCGCCCCGCCTTCGCTTCAACGCGCGCGGCCTGCGCCTTCGTGCGCGCGTCCGCCAGCGGCACAAGCTCGAACGTGCCGAGCCCCATGTCGCGCGAGCGCTTGTCGGGCAAGCGCAAGCGCACGAACCACGACTTGCGCGCGCCGCCCGCCTTGCCGCGCGTCACCTGGAGGTAAAGCCCCGCGCCATCGGCGTAGATGCCGGGAGCGTTGAGCCGTTTGATTTTCGCGTCTGAGAGCTTGTTCGCCGGCATGGTTTGCCCCGTTCGATTCCCAGTTCTGGGCAAATCAACGCCCCTATCAACGTTGATAACGGCGGTCAGAGGCGCGCGTCAACGGTCGCTAGGGAAAGCCCGCCGTAGCCAAAGTGGCAACAAGGCATTGGCAGCAGGCGATTTTTTGAAGGTCCGCCCGCTCGCTGACGGACGCTCGCAAACACGGGCGGATTGGGGCCTGTGGCGGATGGGGTGGGATTCGAACCCACGGTGGGCTTGCACCCACGCCGGTTTTCAAGACCGGAGCCATAAACCACTCGACCACCTGTCCAGCTTTCAAAAACAACAACTTGTGTCGTGTGTCCAGTGTAAATCGGCGGCCTCCGCGCAAGGGCGCGATCCGGCGCGCGGGGATCGGTGGCGTTGCGCCCGATCGGT
>CAYRHK010000228.1:0-4219 GCA_964423825.1 uncultured Terricaulis sp.
ATGGTGATGCCCGGCCTCATCAATCTCGATTTCGCCGATGTGCGCACGGTCATGGCCGAGATGGGAACCGCCATGATGGGCACCGGCGAGGGCGAGGGCGGCAATCGCGCGCTCGAAGCCGCACGCGGCGCCATGGCCAATCCGCTCTTGGACATCACCTCGATGCGCGGCGCCCGCGGCGTCTTGATCAACATCACCGGCGGTTTCGACATGACCTTGTACGAAGTCGACCAAGCCGCCAATGAGATCCGCGCCGAGGTCGATCCCAACGCCAACATCATTCTGGGTTCGACCTTCGATGAAAGCCTTGAAGGCCGCATGCGCGTGGCCGTTGTCGCGACCGGCATCGACGATGAGCACATCGTCAATCAGCAGACCGTCGTCGAACCCGCGCGCCGCGCTGGGGAAGCGCCGCTGCGCCGTCCAGCGGTTCCTCAGCGGGGTGATGTTGCCCCTGCGCCGGCGCCTGAGCCGGTGCGTGCGGAATACGAGGCCCCGCGCCCAAGCTTCGCGAACGACGTCGAAGAGCCGCGCCGCGGCGGCTTCCTGCGCTTCGGCTGGAAAAAGCCCGAGCATCGCCCTGACTTGCAGGACTTCGCCTCCGAGCCGCGCCGCGCGCACGAAGACATCGTCAGCGATCCCGCGCTCGACGAAGAACTGGAAATCCCGGCGTTCCTGCGCCGCCAGATCAATCCGCGCTAACGGTTCTCAAGCCGCTCTCGCAGCGCCGTTTCCGCCGGAGTGAGCGAGGTCGCCTCTGCCAGCAGACGCAGATGGCCAAGCGCGGCGTTGCGATACTCGCGCGCGTCGGCGCCCCCGGCGCCAGCGAGATGAGCTTCCACGATGGCTCGAAAGCGCAACGCCTCCGGCGCGTTTTTGTCCTTGTGGATGCGCTCGGTCAGCGCCAATTCGTCAGTCCATGCCAAGCGCGCTGTGTCGGCGTCGCCGCCGGCGAGCGCGGCAAGCCCCAGGCGCTCCAGAGCCGCCGCCAGTGCAAGCGCCGCGCGCGCGTCCTCCGGCGCAGCGTCGAGCAGGTGCTGACGC
Organism: uncultured Terricaulis sp.; assembly: GCA_964423825.1. Taxonomy (GTDB): domain Bacteria; phylum Pseudomonadota; class Alphaproteobacteria; order Caulobacterales; family Aquidulcibacteraceae; genus Vitreimonas. The sequence goes on from CAYRHK010000228.1 coordinate 1,045, forward strand.
ACAATGACGCTGTCGTGCAGCACCGCGCGCGCCGAGGCGTGGTCGCCATCGGCCAGCGCCGCATCGCCCAGCTTGAGCAACGCCGCTGCGAGGCCGCGATGCAGCCGCGCGTCGTCCTGCTCATTCGCCAAAGCGCGGCGGCGAAACTCCACGGCCCGCGAGAACCCGTCACGCGCCCGCGCGATGGCCCCGTTCGCCCGCGCGACCTCCGCGAGCCGGTCCCAAATCAAAGCAAGATCGACGAACCACACCCCGCCACGCTCGCTCGCGAAGCGCTCGGCGCGCGCGCGCGCGTTGTCGGCGGCATCACCGGCAGTCGCGAGCGCTCCCGCTTTCAGCGCGTGATCGGCCTGATCTACGAGCGTGCGAATGAGGAAGCGCGCGGGTCCCTCCGCGACGTCGTCGCTGGCGCACAAATGCTCGCAAAGCCGCCGCGCCTGCTCGAACGATTGCGCGGCGTCATGATGATCGCCCAGCGCGGCGCGCAAGTGCCCGCGCTGGCGCCATACCCCAGCCAACGCCCACGCCTCGCCATCGTGGCGCGCCGCAAGCACCACGCGCGCCTGCAAGGCCTTGTCCATGCTCTCGCGCGCCAGATCCTTTGCGCCACGCGCCAGATCGGCCTGCGCCGCCAGCGCCCAAGCGTCCGACAATACGGCGCGCCAGTGCGGTTCGTCTTTCTCCGTCACCGCCAGTGCCTCGTAGCGCCCGATCGCTTCGCCCAAACGCCGCCGCGCCGAGGCGGGCTGATCGTCGTCAAGGTCAAGCGCGGCCAGGCGCATTTCGGCGTCGGCGATGTCGGCGGCCAGCACCGGCGGTTCGCCGATCGCCGCGGCCGTTGCGCGCAGCAGCGCCAGCGATCCTTCCGCGCCAACGCGCGCGCGGTCATAGGCGCCATCGGCGAGGTCGAGTTCCGCGATCCGTCCCCGCGCGCGCGCGAACCAACGCGCGGCGGTGGGTTCGTTGCGGTCGTTCGCGAGGATCGCCTCCTCGATCGACATCACGGTTTTGTACGCAGCGCGCGCCTTGGCGCTTTCGCCGAGCACCCGCGCCACTTCGCCCATGATGAAGGCCGCGCGTGCGCGTGCGGCCTGGTCGACTGCATCGGCGAACACCAGCGCCGCCTCGGCGCGGGCGGCTTCGAGGTCGCCGGCCTCAGCGTGGAGACGCGCCAGCGCCAAGCGCGGCGCCGCATCGACCGGTTCAAGCTTGACCGCCAGCGAAAGCGCTTGCCGCGCCAAACCCGGATTGTCGCGCTCAGCTTTTGCTGCCAGCAATTTCGCGGCTTTGGCCGCCTGCGCGCCGCCCTCGCGCGCCAGCGCCAGCAGGGCCGCGGCGTCGAGGCCGGAAGAGGGGGGATCGGAGGACACGGGGCTCCGCTTAACAGTCACAAACCGTAACGCAACGTGTGTTGTGAGCCCCGGGCCGGGCGCCCTAGAGCCAATGCACGCGGCTGGGGAGCCAAGCTTCCGGGGGACAGGTTCGTGGCGTTGACGCAGCGGCAGCACACCATTTCAGGCCCCGCCATGTGCGCCGGCATCGGCGTCCATTCCGGCGCCCACGTGCGCATGGCTTTGACCCCCGGCGCCCCAGATGCCGGCATTGTTTTCATCCGCACCGATGTCCGTGGCGTCGACAATAAGGTGCGCGCTCACGCCGATAGCACCTCCGAGACCCGCAATTGCACCACCATCCGCAACGTCGCGGGCGTTGAGGTCTCGACCATCGAACACCTGATGGCGGCGTGCGCGGGACTGGGTGTGGATAACCTGACTGTTGAAATCGACGGCCCTGAATTGCCAATTCTTGACGGCTCGTCCGCGCCTTTCGTTCAAACGCTCATCAATGCCGGTTTGAGGGCGCAGCGCGCGCCGCGCAGTGTGTTGCGCATCCTTGAGCCCGTTGAGGTTCGAATGGGCCAGAAGACGGCGGCGTTGTTGCCGTCTTATGAGTTTGACGGCCTTGATCTGGATGTGACGATCCGGTTCGCGGACCCCGCCATTGGGGTGCAGCGCCGCCAAGTGATGCTGACGCCGCAGAGCTTCCTGCGTGAAATCGCCGACGCGCGCACATTTGGCTTCATGGCCGATGTCGACGCCATGCGCGCCTCCGGCTTGGGCCGCGGCGCATCCCTGGACAACACTCTGGTCGTGGACGCCGGCCGGGTGATGAACCCCGAGGGGCTTCGCTTCGAGGACGAATTCGTGCGCCACAAGATGCTCGACGCCATTGGCGATCTGGCCATGGTCGGCGCGTCCATTTGTGGCCGCTTTGTGGCGGACCAGCCCGGCCACGCCCTCAACGCCCGTCTTGTCCGCGCTTTGCTGGACACACCCGAGGCGTGGCGTCTGGAACGCGAGCGCATCGAGGCTGCCCCGCGCCCGGAACGGGTCGCGATCGCCGGCTAAGGCAGTCACAGACGCTTTGCGTCGGGCCGTTCCTCCTGTAATCACGGCGGCAATGTACGTGCTTCGGCGCGCTGGATGTCTCGGCAACCATGAGGGCAGGATGACCCGTCTCAAGATGCATTTGGCTCGCGCGCTTGCCTTGGCGGTGCTTGCGGGCGGAGCGACAGCCTGCGGTGGGCTGAGCAATCGCGAGTCGCTCCAGTACGTCGATGAGCCGGTGACGCTCCTGTACAATCGCGGCATGACGCTGATCGACCAGCACCGTTACGCTGAAGCTCTGACCGCGTTCGAAGAGGTCGAGCGACAACACCCGTATTCATCTTGGGCGCGCCGGGCCATCCTTATGGAGGCTTACGCTGAATACCAGTCCAACCAATACGACGCCGCCATCGAGGACGCGCAACGCTTCATCTCGCTCCATCCGGGCAACGAGAGCGCACCCTACGCCTACTATCTCGTCGCCATCTGCCACTTCGAGCGCATCACCGATGTAGGCCGCGACCAAGGCGTCACCGAGAGCGCGTTGGTCGCCCTGAACGATGTCGTGCGCCGCTTTCCCGATACCGCCTACGCCCGCGACGCGCGTCTGAAGATCGACATGGTCTATGACCAGCTCGCCGGCAAGGAAATGTCGGTGGGGCGTTTCTATCTTGAGCGCGACCAGCATCTTGCTGCGATCAATCGTTTTCGCACCGTGATCGAGGAAGAGCACTTCCAGCGGACCTCGCACGTGCCGGAAGCGCTTCATCGTCTTGTCGAATCGTACC
>CAYRHK010000229.1:0-4217 GCA_964423825.1 uncultured Terricaulis sp.
CGAGTGACGGGGCTCGAACCCGCGACCTCCGGCGTGACAGGCCGGCGCTCTAACCGACTGAGCTACACCCGCGTCTCAAGTGCGCAAGAGCGAAGCGGGTTAGGGCAAGGCGCTTTTGGGGTCAAGCAGCGAACGCGTCAGGGGCCGGTGGGCTGTGCTCGCGGGGTGGGATCGTCCCAAGCCCCGGTTGTTGAGCCCAGACGCAACAGCGCCTCCAGACGCAGGTTGGGGACAAGAATCTCCGCCCCAGCGGCGTCGCGGACGCCGACAAAAGTCTCGCCGGTAACGCCGTCCACAGCGAGCACCGAGGTCGCCGCGTCGCATCCCTCGGAGCTGCAGCCGTAGAAGACCAGAGCCTCCACTCCGCCGCCCACTACCCAGTGACTTGGCGAGGCCTGGCCGTGCGCCGCCTGAAAGCGCCGGATATCCCGGTCTGCGAGCCCCAGTGCGGCAAGCTCGAATTGCGCCATGCCCTCTTGAGACAAGAACTCAGGGAAGGTTTGGCCCTCGAACGGGCGCACATCCGGTCCTCGGGGCAAGGGCGGTACTTCGAACCCGACCTTCGGCGCCTCGGCGAGCCGCTCGCAGGCGCCAAGCGCCAATGCCGCAAAAGCAAAGCAACGGACCAACGCCGATCTCATGCTGAACAGTAGCATTTAGCGCAGCGCTAGCGAAACAGGATATAATGGCAAGTTCGCGCACCAAGCCGCGCCCTACCCCGGCAGCGAGCGCCATCCGCGGTCGCCGAGCCCAGTCTTGAAGTGGTGGGCGGTGAGGGGATCGAACCCCCGACCCTCTCGGTGTAAACGAGACGCTCTACCGCTGAGCTAACCGCCCCTATGCGCTCTCTTTGGCTGCACCGTTCAGGCGACGCAAGTCATGCGCCTTGGTTGTTCTGCATGCGGGCGAAGAACGCCGCTGCGTCTGGGCTGGCCGCGCCTGTCGCTTCCATGGGGACGTCTTCACAGAGTTTCACCCAGGGGATGCGGCTCTCGGCGCCATACTGAATGATGATCGGCGCCGCCGCTGGATCGTCGAGCGAACCGATGGTGACATAGAAGCGCGCGTCCTCGCGATTGTAGGCGAAGCCCAGGGGCGTGCCGCAGTCGCGGCAATACGAGCGCGTCGCAAGATTGGAACTGGCGAACGCGGCTGGCTGGCCCTTGGTCCAGGCGAATTCGCCCCTGGGCGCTCCCGCAAGCGCGGCGAACAGGCCCCCCGTGGCCCGCTGGCACATGCGGCAATGGCAGACGTGGCTGTTCTGCGGCGCGACGTAGAGCGCATAGCGCACCGCCCCGCATTGGCAGCCGCCAGAGGCGATTGGGGTTTTGACTTCACTCATGCCGGCGCTCTACCACCCGTGCATGGATGCCGCCAAGCCGCTGAGCTCCGCCGCCCTCGCGGGCGTGCGCGTGCTGGATTTATCGCGCGTGCTCGCCGGACCATGGGCGACGCAAATCCTGGGAGATTTCGGCGCCGAGGTGATCAAGGTCGAACGGCCGGGCGCTGGCGACGACACTCGCTCTTGGGGCCCGCCGTTCGCGGAAAGCAAAGATGGCCGCGCCGACGCCGCCTATTTCCTGGCCGCCAACCGCAACAAAAGATCGGTGGCCATCGACTTCGCAAAGCAAGAGGGCGCCGAACTCGTGCGCCAGCTGGCGGCGCAGAGCCAAATCCTCGTGGAGAACTTCAAAACGGGCGGGCTCGCCGCCTACGGCCTCGACTACAAGTGCATCGCGGCAATCAATCCCGCCATCGTTTACTGCTCGATCACCGGCTTCGGCCAGCACGGGCCCTATGCCGATCGAGCCGGCTACGATTTCGCCATCCAAGGCATGGGCGGGCTCATGAGCTTGAGCGGCGAGCCCGATGGCGAACCCATCAAGAGCGCAGCGCCGGTCGCCGATCTTTTCACCGGCATGTATGCGCTAGTCGGCATTCTCGCTGCGTTGCGCCACGCCGAGCGCACAGGCAAGGGGCAACACATCGACGTTGCGCTGCTCGATTGTCAGATCGCCATGCTCGCCAATCTCGGCGCCAATTATCTGCTCACCGGCGAGGCGCCCAAGCGCTTCGGCAACCAGCACGCTTCTATCGTCCCCTATGCTGTATTCGGAACCGCTGACGGCCACGTCATCCTCGCTGTGGGCAACGACAGCCAGTTTCGCGACTTTTGCACGGTCGCCGATAGCGATCTCGCCACGGACGCCCGCTTCGCACGCAATGCTGATCGTGTGCGCAATCGTGTAGCGCTCGCCGCCGCGTTGAACGCCCTGATGGCGACGCGCACGACCGCCGACTGGCTCGCAGCGCTTAGCGCGGCGCGCGTGCCGTGCGGGCCCGTTAATTCAGTGCCGGAAGTGTTCGCCGATCCGCACGTCCGCGCCCGTGACCTAGTGCAAACCTTTGGCCGCATGGACGGGATCGACGTGCGTCTTGTACACACCCCGCTGCAACTGAGTGAGACGCCGCCGACCGCGTCCGGGGCACCACCGCTGCTTGGACAAGACACTGACGCGGTGCTCGCGGAACGCCTTGGGATAAGCGAAGCGCGTCGCGCGCACCTGCGTGAAACCGGGGTGATAGCATGAGCGCAGGCTGGCTCACGCAATTGCTCTCGCTGCCGACGCGCGCGCTCTGGGCACTCATTTTGCTGCAGGTCTTTTGCTGGACGCTGGCGCCGGCGCTTTCGCACTTCGCCCCGCCACTCGATGTCGTGGAGATGTACGCTTGGGGCCGCGAATGGGCGGTGGCCACGTTCAAGCACCCGAACTTGCCTGGGCTTGTGCTGGAGGCAACTCGGATTCTAAGCGGGCAAGTGGGCTGGCCAGCCTACCTTGTGTCGCAACTTTTCATCGCCGTTACGATTTGGGCGGTTTTCGCGCTTGGGCGCGAGCTCTTAGATGCGCCGCGCGCGCTCGCGGGCGCGATGCTGCTGACCGGCATCTACTTCTTCAGTTGGGTGACGCCGGAGTTCAATCACAACGTCGCGCAGATGCCGCTTTGGGCGTTGGTGATGCTCATGCTCTGGCGCGCGGTCGAACGCGATCATTGGCGCGACTGGCTGTTACTGGGCGCTTTCGCCGGTCTGAGTATTTGGGCGAAGTACTCCTCCGCGATCCTGCTAGCGGTCGCCGCTGTCTGGATGCTGTTGGACGCGCGCGCGCGCAACCGTCTTTTCGGCCTCGGCCCTTGGCTCACGGTGTTGAGCGGCGCTGCGGTCGTGGCGCCTCAGGCGCTTTGGCTCGTTCAGAACGACTTCGCGCCGTTCGCTTACGCAGCGCGCCGCGCGGAAGGCGCATGGTATGCGCCGATCGAGTTCCTGGTCGTGCTGGCGCTCGATCATGTGCCGATGTTGATTGTCCTGGCCGCGGCCGGGATGTTCGCCAAGCGCGTGAGCAACGGCTCTCCCCCACCAAAGGAGCGCGCAATGCGCTACCTGGTGTTGATGGGCGTAGGCCCCGCGCTACTGACTGCCATCGCCGCCCTGATTGGCGGCGCGGGACTTCGCGCCTCCTGGGGCGCCCCGATGGTAGCTCTGTCTGGCCTCCTCGCCATCGCGCTCCTAAGTCTCAATTTCGATGCCGCGCGCTTGAAGCGCATCGCCATCGGCGCTGTCGTTCTCATCATTGGCGCCTCGTCGCTCTACTATGCCCACATGGCATACGGGGCGCGCATCACTGGCGAGCCGTTGCGTGGAAATTGGCCGCAGGCCGCCCTGAGCCGTGCTCTTGAGCGGGCCTGGTCTACAGAGACGAGTGGAGCGCCGCTGCGCATCGTAGCGGGCGATATTTGGACAGCGGGCCTGGTCGGCATGAGCGATCGCGCGCCGCCTTCGGTGCTGATTAATGGCGACTTCGCCATCAGTCCGTGGGTTAGCGCTGATGAGGTTGCGCGCTGCGGGGCGCTTGTGGTTTGGCCCGACAATGTCGAACCACCTCAGGGACTTCCGGTCCTGGCCCATGGCCAACCTCGCAGCTCGGTGACCCTGCCTTATCCGCAATTTCCCGGTGCGCCGCCCCTTGTCATTGACTACGCCGTCATTCCGCCTCGGCAGCCTTGTTAGGGCGCCCCCGGTCCGCCCCATCCTTGCGGGGCGCGGACCCCCTGCGCCGCGACCATTGCATCGGCGGGCGGGCGCCTATAGATAGCCGCTTCCCGGTTTTGGGGTGTCGCCAAGCGGTAAGGCAGCGGTTTTTGGTACCGCCATTCCTAGG
>CAYRHK010000230.1:0-4204 GCA_964423825.1 uncultured Terricaulis sp.
CAGTGGATTGACCCGCTCAGGATCGGCGCCGAGTTTGGCGGCGGCGTCGCGCATGGCCGCGAGGTCGACCACCGCGGGCACGCCGGTAAAGTCCTGCATCAACACGCGCGAGGGACTGAAGGCGATCTCCTGCTCAACTTTGCCCTTGTTCGCCAACCAGGCCGCCATCGCGGAGATATCTGCCTTCTTCACCGCCACGCCGTCTTCGGTGCGAAGCAGGTTTTCCAGCAGCACCTTCAATGAGAGCGGTAGGCGCGAGATGTCGCCGAGGCCGTTCGCCGAAGCGCGCGCGAGGTCGAAGTAGGCGTAGGTCTTGCCGCCGGCGCTGATCGAGGACCGGGCGTTGAACGAGTTCAGAGCGGGCATGGGGGTGCATCCTGGGGTTTTGTTTCAGAGATGCGAAACGCGTTGGGGGGCGCCCCAAATCCGGAATCAAACCGGCCGCGCGGCGCAACTTCAATAACCCGCTTCGCGGCTGGGTGCAAAAGCCGGTTTAGGACGGGGCCTTGGCGCCTTCGGTTGCGGCTTCCTCAGCGGCGCGACGCGCGCGGCGGCGCCGCAGCCAAACCAACACGCCCCACGTGATTGGGATGACGACAGCTAGAAGCGGTATGAGGCCCGCGATGATGTAGAGGATCACCGCAAAGCCCGAAACGACTACCCCCAGGAACCCGGCAAACGCTTGTCGCAGCGGTTCAAAGGTGTCGCTGCCGACCGGTCGGGGTGCGGAACGGTAGCTCAAGGTGAGTTCTGACATCGCCACACGCGTGCGCATGACGGCAAGGCTCGACTGGATGGAGTCGATTTCGGTCTGAACTCGGGCCAATTCGCGTTCGACTTCTAGCAAGTCGGAAAGTCGGCCGGGGCGCGAGCGCAGCAATTGTTGCAGACGACCGCGTAGCGTGGTCAGGGCATCGAGGCGCGCCTGGGTGTCTACGATTTGACGGGTGAGATCTTCGCTATTGCGCGACTGCGATTGGATGCGTCCACCGGCTTCGTCGGCTTGGGTTTCAAGGCCGGCCATGAAGTTGGATAGCCATTGCGGTTCCGCGCGCAGCGATACGTAACCCTCAAGATATGCCTCGGGGTCGCCGCTGCGGTTGGAGCCGATCAATTGGCACAACCGAGGACCGGCGGCCTCGCAGGCCTGGACATGGGCGTCCATGACGGCGGGCAGTCGTTCGCCGGGCAGCTCGATCCCCACGGCGTAGGTGTAGGCGAGGTAGAGGATCGGGGCCGGTCCCGCGGGTTGGCTCGGGCTGGGGGGAGCGTTGCCAGCGGTCTCCTCGACTACGACAGCAAGCCGCGCCGCCTCTTCCCGCGCATCCGAGTCCGCGACGAAGCCCTCGCCGTCCATGGGTGGGGGCGCCATAGCGACTTCGCTCGCCGGCGCCGACGCCTGCTCGGCCTGGCCACAAGCCGCCAGCAAGACAGCGAATAAAGCTGCCGAAACAAAACGACGCATCCCCGCCTCCTTAAGGTCCGCTTGGCGAACAAGGCATCCCTTCCTACAACCGCGGCGGCATTATGGTAACGCAGCCGAGATTCGAAACGCGCCTTTGCCTTCGGGCTGAAGAGCTTACGCTAAGCAGAGGTGCGCGCGTGCTCGTAAAGGCACTGAGTTTTGCCGCCGAAGCGCACGAGTTGGTAGAAATTCGGGGGCCAAACGGGAGCGGCAAGACAAGTTTGCTGCGCGCCCTCGCTGGCTTCATGCGCCCAACGGCGGGGCGTGCCGTCCTTGAGGGTGGCGGCGACCCGGCGGTTCTCGCGCATCTCATCGGTCATTTGAACGGTTTGAAGGGCACGGCCACCGCGATCGACCATGCGCGTTACTGGGCGGGGCTGTTCGGCGGACGCGCGCCCAACCTAAGCGAGGCGCTCGATAGGGTTGGGCTCAGCCGACAAGCGCATCTGCCAGCGCGTGTTCTCAGCCAAGGGCAAGCGCGTCGGCTGGCGCTATCTCGTCTGATCGTCGCTCCGCGACCGGTCTGGCTATTGGACGAACCCACGGCGGGGCTGGACGCCCAGGGCAGGGAGTTGGTGGCGACCCTCCTGGAGCCGCATCTCGCATCGGGGGGTATCGCTGTAGTCGCCCTGCATGAACCCTTGCGGCTAGCGCCCACTCAAGTCATTGCGCTCGGATGAGCGCGATTGCGGCGACCTTTCAGCGCGAACTTCGCTTGTCGTGGGCTGGCGGGGGCGCCCTGGCGCCGCTTGGGTTCTTCTTGGGCGTCACGGTGCTTGTGCCGCTGGCGATGGGGCCAGAACGCAGCTTGCTGGAATCCGCAGGACCGCCGCTGGTGTGGATCGCGCTGGCGCTGGCGGTGCTGACGACATTGGAGCGCTTGTTTCAGGCCGATCTGGAAGATGGTTCACTCGACCAGATGTTGCTCTCCAGCGCGCCGCTTGAGGCGCTTACCCTGGCCAAGGCCGCGGCGCATTGGTGCGTATTCGGCGCGCCGCTGGCGCTGGCGGGGGCGCCGGCTGCCATCGCCTTGCAGGCGCCGCTGGAGCGGATTGGCGTCATTGTCTTCAGCCTTGCGATCGGCGGAGCGGCCTTCGTGGGCGCGGGAATGGTTGCGGCGGCGGTAACCTCGGGCGTGCGCCGCGGTGGCGTGTTGATCGCGCTCATCGTGTTGCCGTTTTTTGCGCCGCCTATCATTTTCGGGGCCGCCGCCGCGCAGGGCGAGGATATGGTCGCTGCGTTGATGGTGCTTGGAGGATGTGCGTTGGGTTACGTTGTCTTGGGCGTCCTTGCAGCCAGCGCGGCGCTTCGGGTGCAGGCGGAATGATTGAAACGAATCTAATCCAACGACGTCACAGGCTAGCGCCATGAGCGTTGTGAACTCCAAGGGGCAGGCGCGGATCGGCCAGATCGGGGCGTGGCTCAACACCGCCGCCAATCCGGCGCGGTTCATGGCGTATTCAACGATCCCGATGTGGGTGGCTGCTGGGCTGGCGATCGCATTGTTTGCGGTGGGCGCGCCCTGGGCGTTGTTTGCTTCTCCCGCCGACTATCAGCAAAACGAGACTGTGCGGATCATGTACATCCATGTGCCCGCCGCGTGGTGGGCGCTCAGCATCTATGCGTTCATGGGCGGGGCTTCACTTGTTGGACTGGTGTGGCGTCACGTGCTCGCCGACGTGGCGGCGCGCGCGGCGGCGCCGGTGGGAGCGGTGTTCGCGGCGCTCTGTCTGGTGACGGGATCGCTATGGGGCGCGCCGACCTGGGGCACATGGTGGGAGTGGGACGGCAGGCTCACTTCTATGCTCGTCCTGTTCGTCATTTATCTGGGATACCTTGCGCTTTGGAGCGCGATTGAAGACGAAACTCGCGCAGCGCGTTTGGCGGCGATCCTCTGCTTGGCCGGCCTCATCAACCTGCCGATCATCAAATTCTCAGTTGATTGGTGGACGACACTGCACCAGCCAGCCAGCATTGGGTTTGGCGGTTCGTCGATCCATCCCAGCATGCTGTGGCCGTTGTTGACGATGGCCTTGGCGTTTCTGGCCCTGTTCGTGGCGCTGACGCTCGCTGGCATGCGTGCGGCGGTGCGTCGGCGCCGGGTCGAGGTGGCGATGTTGCGGGGCGCCCAAACATGATCGAGGGTGGTTGGGCCTATGTCTGGCCCGCTTATGGGTTGGCGATCGTATTGCTTGGGGGACTTTCGCTCAGCGTATGGCTCAACGCGCGACGTTGGGCGCGGGCTGAAAAGGCGCTTGCGGCAAGCGAAGGCGGCGAAGCGTGAATCGGCTAACGGCGTTTGCGCCGCTGGTGGCTCTGGTGGCGGTGTTGGCGGTTGCGGCGGTCCTCCTGTTTCGGGGCGGCGATCGGGAGATGTTTTCCGACGGGCGCATCGGGCGCCAGGCGCCGCGCTACCAACTTGAGCGTCTTGGGGGCGGCGATCCGGTCGTGATCGGGGCGCGGCGTGAGGGCGCGTACGTGGTCAACCTGTTTGCGTCCTGGTGCACGCCCTGCCGCGCGGAGCACGAACATCTCATGGCGCTGCAGGCGCGCGGCGTCACCGTCATTGGCGTGGCCTACAAGGACAGGGCTGAAGCCACTCAGGGCTTTCTGGAAGAGCTTGGAAACCCTTTCGCTGAAGTGGGGCTCGATCCGGGAGGGCGGTTCGCGCTGGAGTTGGGTGTGACCGGAGTGCCGGAGACGTTCGTGATCGACGCCAGCGGAAACATCGTGGCAGTG
>CAYRHK010000231.1:0-4192 GCA_964423825.1 uncultured Terricaulis sp.
ATCTCGAGGCCCTGGATGATCGCGCTCATCGGCTCGACCATGTCGTGGCAGATGCGCGACGCGACAAGCGCCGTCAGCTTCGTGTTCTCGATCATCGCGCGCGCTCCGAATGGGGAAGGGGCGGACCATAAGATGATTCGTGAGCCATGGCGGGGCCATGCTATGCGCAAGCGGTGGACGAAGGAGCGTTGATGGCTGGGGAAGCGGTTGGCGGCGGCGCGATCGAGTTGGGTCATGCGGTGGCGCTTTTGGCGGCTGGCGTCGTTGCGGCGCCGATCTTCCTCAGGCTGGGGCTCGGCTCGGTGCTGGGTTACCTCGCGGCGGGCGTGGCGATCGGGCCGTTTGGGCTGCACGTGGTTTCCGATCCCGAGGCGATCCTGCACGTCGCCGAGTTCGGCGTGGTCATGTTCCTGTTCCTGATCGGACTTGAAATGCGGCCGGCGAAACTCTGGTCGTTGCGACGCGATATCTTCGGTCTGGGCGCGGCGCACGTGGCTGCGTGCGCCGCGCTGCTGACAGGCGTGGGCGTGCTGGCTGGGCTGTCGTGGCAGATGGCGCTGGTCGCGGCGCTTGGATTTTCGCTCTCGTCGACCGCGGTGATCATGAAGATGCTCGACGATGTGGGGGAAGCGGCGACGGCGCATGGCCAGCGCGCCACGGCGATCCTGTTGTTCGAGGATCTGTCGATCGTGCCGCTCTTGGCGTTGGTGGCGCTGTTGGCGGCGAGCGGCGGCGGGAGCGAGAGCGCGGTTCCGGCGTGGCAGAGCGCGGCCATCGCCGTTGGCGCCATCGCCGGCGTCTTCGTGCTTGGCCGCTACGCGCTCAATCCGCTGTTCGCGTTGCTGGCGCGCTCGGGCGCACGCGAAGTGATGACGGCGGCGGCGCTTTTGGTTGTTCTAGGCGCGGCGCTGTTCATGGAGTGGGGCGGGCTCTCGATGGCGATGGGTGCGTTCCTCGCGGGCGTGCTGCTGTCTGAATCCTCATTCCGGCGCCAACTGGAGGCCGATGTCGAGCCCTTCCGTGGCCTGTTGCTCGGCCTCTTCTTCATGAGCGTCGGCATGTCGCTCGATCTCTCCGTTGTGCTGACGGAATGGCAAACCATTGCGGTCGGCGTTGCGGCGTTCATGGCGGCGCAAGGCGTTGCTGTTTACGCGGTGGCGCGGCTGTTCCGAGCGCCGCACGCCGAAGCGCTGCAGCGCGCGGTGCTGTTCGCACAAGGCGGCGAATTCGCATTCGTGCTGTACGCGGCGGCGTTGGCGGCGGGCGTGATTGACCCCCGCGTGGCGGCGATCATGACCGCGATCGTGATCTTCTCGATGGCGCTGGCGCCGCTCGCGGCGATCGTTCAGCGGCGCTTGGCGCCAGCGCCGGAAGTGTCGCGCGACGGCGTCGAGGACGCCGCGGACTTGCGCGGACGGGTGTTGTTCATCGGCTTCGGGCGGTTTGCGCAGGTGGTGAGCCAATCCTTGCTGGCGCGCGGCGTCGACATCTCCTTGATCGAGACGGACGTCGAGATGATCCAGGTGGCGGCGCGCTTCGGCTTCAAGGTCTATTACGGCGATGGTACGCGGCTCGACGTGCTGCGCGCATCCGGCGCGGGCACGGCAGAGATGGTTCTGATCTGCGTCGACAAGCCAGAAACCACCGACCGCATCGTCGCACTGGTCAAATCCGAGTTTCCGCAAGCGAAGGTGTTTGCGCGCTCGTTCGATCGCGGCCACTCGATGCGTCTCGTGCAAGCGGGCGTCGATTACCAAATCCGCGAATTGCTGGAATCGTCGTTCGCCTTCAGCGCGGCTGTTCTGCGAGAACTCGGTTTCAGCGATTTCGAAGTCGCCGAGACAATCGAAGACGTGCGTGACCGCGACACGGCGCGCTTCGAGGCCCAGCTCGCAGGCGGCATCGAGGCGGGGCGTTCGCTATGGCGCAACAACACGACGACGCCGACGCCCGAGCCGTTTACGCGGCCGCGCCATGAGGGCCGCGCGCTCAATGAGGAAACCGAAGAGATTATCGAAGACGCGAACTGACTCGCGAATGTTGCTAGATCGAGGTGAACGATGAAGCCTGATTTTCGCATGATCGAAACCAATGGCGTGAGGATTCGCGCGGCGGTGCAGGGCGAGGGCCCGCTCGTGGTCATGGTGCATGGCTTTCCAGAGAGCTGGTACTCGTGGCGCCATCAAATGGCGCCCTTGGCGGCGGCGGGCTACACGGCTTGCGCCGTCGACGTGCGCGGCTATGGCGGCTCCGACAAGCCGCACGATGTTGAAGCGTATTCAATGGCGAACATGACAGCCGATGTCGCCGGCGTCATCGATGCGCTCTCGCCCAACGCGCCCGCAGTGGTCATCGGCCACGATTGGGGCGCGCCGATCGTGTGGCACACAGCGGTGCTGCATCCGGCGAAAGTGCGCGCGGTCGCGGGTTTGTCAGTGCCCTATTACGCGCTGCCGCCGGCGCCGCTCAATCACATCTTTAAGGCGATGTACACGGACCAGGGCAAGTTCTTTTACATGGCGTACTTCCAGAATGAAGGTGTTGCTGAGGCTGAGTTCGAGGCGGACGTGCGCGGCGCGCTGCGACGCATCTATTTCGGCGCCTCGGCAAATTCAGACGGCCGCTGGGGCTATCATGACAAGCCCGCGGGCGAGCCCATGCTCAAAGGCTTGCCCGATCCCGATCCGTTTCCGGCGTGGCTAACGGGCGCCGATATCGACTACTACGTGGCTGAGTTCGAGCGCTCCGGTTTCCGCGGGCCGATCAATCGTTATCGCAACTTCGAGCGCGACTGGGCGATGATGAATGCAGTTACGGACCGCCGCATCCATCAGCCGTCGCTGTTCATCGCGGGCGCGCAGGACATGGTGCTAAAAATGTTCGGCGACGGCAATGTGGAGACGCTGGTCGCCAACATGCGCGAGGTGCTGACCGATTTCCGCGGCGCGCGCATCGTTCCGGGCGCCGGCCATTGGACGCAACAAGAAGCGCCCGACGCCACCACTGGCCACATCATCGACTGGTTGGCGACGCTGCCGTGAGAGCGCGCCAGCGCTGCGCGTTGGCGGCGGCGACAAGGACCGCCGCACCAAGGGCCGCATCCTGGCTCATGTCGGGACAAACCGCGACGTGAAGCGGGGCGGGTGCATAGCTCGCGGTCAACGCGGCGATGGCGGCAATATCGCACGCGACATTGGTGCGGCTTCGGCGCTTTGCGTCTTCGTCTAGGTCATCGAACGAGAGCCTCGCACGCTGATCGGCGACGCCAAGCGCTTGATTGATGGCGGTCCATGCCGCGTGCGCGCGCCCCGCGACCGCGTCGATGTCCCAGACAGTGCTTTCGCATTGCAGGCGGGCGACCGTTGCAGTTGGAATTTCGACAGCGGCGAGCCGCGCCGGCGCGTGTGCGGCGATGGCGAGAAGATCGGTGAGCGCTAGCCAGCGCTCGCGTCGCCACTCCAGTTCAGTGAAGGCCGCGAGCGGCTTCAAGTAGGGTGAGGTCTTCGCGGTTACATCCGGCGGGCCGAAGCGCCAGCCGTCACGCTCGCGCGTGCGTCTCCACTCTGCGTGGATCGCGCGCGCCAGTCGCGGCACGGTGAGCGTCTGCTTCATGCGTCGTTGTCGTGGATCTCGACTTCGGGGCGATCGTCGCCCGGCGAAATCTCATCGTGCCATCGCCCACTCTCGTCTTCCCAGCTGATGCTCACGGTTTCGTCTGCCCGCGCCTGCTCAAGCGCTACGCGTTTGGCGGCGGCGTAGGCGGCGTCGTGGCTTCTGAACGTGGAGGAGATGGAGTCTCCCAATTGGAACGCCCAGCCGCCGTCGTGCTTGATGATCTCGTAGACGATCTTGGTCATGGGTTGGCCTCGTCAGGATGCCTAGCCCCAGCGCGGCGCCAGCATCGCCTTCAGTTCCTTCTTCATGATCTTGCCGTTGGCGTTGCGCGGCAAGGTCTCGGGCCAGAAGATCACGTCCACCGGCACTTTGAAAGCGGCAATCTTCTGCGCGCAATGATGGCGCAGTTGTTCGCTGGTGGCGCTTGCGCCCGGCTTGAGATGCACGACCGCGATGGGCTCTTCGCCCAAAGTCTGGTGCGGCTTGCCGACGACCGCGGCGTCCATGACCGCCGCGTGATCATAGAGCGCGTTCTCGACCTCGACGCAGTAGATGTTCTCGCCGCCGCGGATCAGCA
>CAYRHK010000232.1:0-4189 GCA_964423825.1 uncultured Terricaulis sp.
AGCTCATTGCAACCATCGGCGAGAACATAACCTTGCGCCGTTCAGCGAGGTTGGCCGTCGAGAATGGCGTCGTCGCCGCCTACGTGCACTCCAAGGTAGATGGCGCGGATCATTTGGGTCGTATCGCGGTGCTGGTCGCCCTGGAATCCACCGGCGACAAGGCAACGCTCGAAAGCTTCGGCAAGAAGATCGCCATGCACATTGCATCGGCCGCGCCACTGGCGCTCACCGAGGCGGATGTGCCAGCTGACCGCGTCGAACGCGAGAAAACAGTTCTCCTAGAGCAGCTGAAGGAGGACCCCAAAGCTCAGGGCAAGCCGCAACAGGTTCTGGACAAGATGCTCGAGGGGCGGATGCGGAAGTTTTTCGAGGAATCAGTTTTGACCAAGCAGGCTTTCATCCTTAACCCGGATCAGACCGTCGAAGCGGCGCTGGCGGAAGCGGCCAAGGCCGCGGCCGCGCCGGTGAAGATTTCCGGCTTCATTCGCTTTGCAGTTGGCGAGGGCGTCGAGAAGAGGGCCGATGACTTTGCCGCCGAAGTGGCGGCGATGACCAAAAAGGACTGAGCTGCCAGCGGGCGAAGCACCCACATGCGCCGGAGCAGCCGCTCCGGCGCTTTTTTGTTGAGCGGCGCCGTGGTCTGCTCGATGGCGCTGGTTTATAGACTCGTGCCCATGAGCGCCGCCACGAACCAGCCTGTCGCAACCGCCCGCGCCTACAAGCGGGTTTTGTTGAAGATTTCTGGCGAGGCATTAATGGGCGAGGGCCAGTACGGCATCGACCAAGCGACATGCGAACGCATTGCTCAAGAAGTCCTCGAGGCGATCAAGGCGGGCACCGAAATGTGCCTGGTTATTGGGGGCGGTAACATTTTCCGCGGCATGCAAGGCGCGGCGAAAGGGATGGAGCGCGCCAGCGCCGACTATATGGGCATGCTGGCGACGGTCATGAACGCGCTCGCGATGCAAAATGCGATCGAGGCGCTCGGTGGTCACGCTCGCGTGCTCTCGGCGATACCAATGATGACGGTCTGCGAACCCTACATCCGCCGCCGCGCCATACGCCATATGGAAAAGGGCCGGGTGGTGATCTTCGCCGCAGGCACCGGGAACCCGTTTTTCACGACCGACACCGCGGCAGCTTTGCGCGCGGCCGAAATGGGCTGCGACGCGCTGTTCAAAGGCACGCAAGTCGACGGTGTCTACAGTGCCGATCCCAAGAAGGACGCAAACGCCACGCGGTACGATCAGTTGAGCTACCACGAGGTCTTGGCGCGCGATCTGAAGGTGATGGACGCGTCCGCCATCAGCTTGATGCGCGACAACGCCATACCAATCGTCGTATTTTCAATTCACAAACGCGGCGGGTTGGCGGAAGTGCTGGCGGGCCGCGGCGTCTGCACAACGATTTCAGACTGAGGACGAACGGCAATGGCTGCGCCCGCACCCTTCAAAATCGACGACTACAAAAAGCGCATGGATGGTGCGCTCACGGCGCTTTCGCATGAATTCGGAGGCCTGCGAACGGGGCGGGCGTCACCGTCACTCCTGGACCCGATACAGGTCGACGCCTACGGAGCGGTATCGCCGCTAAATCAGGTAGCAAGCGTAACCGTGCCCGAGCCACGAATGATCTCGGTGCAAATCTGGGATAAGGCGGTGGTTTCGGCAGTGGACAAAGCGATTCGCGCGTCCAATCTTGGCCTTAACCCCATCGTTGATGGCCAGACGCTGCGTATTCCGATCCCACCCTTAACCGGGGAACGCCGGGCCGAACTTGCGAAAGTGGCCAGCAGGTACGCCGAGCAAGCGCGGGTGGCGGTGCGTAACGTGCGCCGTGACGCCATGGACCATCTGAAAAAGCTCGAAAAGGACCACGCCATTAGCGAGGATGAACACAAGAAACACGGCGCCGAAGTCCAAAAGGCCACCGACGACCACATCAGAAAGATCGATGAGGCGCTGAAACACAAAGAAGATGAGATCACGCAGGTATAGTTCCAAGCAGGCGTTCGGGCGCCGGTTAGGGCTAGTCCCTGTGTCAGGTGCTGCTTAAACCAAGTCGAATGGACCCCCCAGTCGCGCCAACCATATCCGTATCGGACCCTCGTCACATCGCCATCGTTATGGACGGTAACGGTCGGTGGGCGAAGCTTCGTGGCCGTCCACGCACATTTGGACACTCTGAAGGGGTTGAAGCGCTTCGGCGCACCGTAGAGGCCGCCGGCGAAATCGGTCTGGCCTACCTGACAGTGTTTGGGTTCTCGACGGAAAATTGGCGCCGACCCGCAGAGGAGATCAGCGCACTCTTCGATCTACTTCGCCTCTACGTGGCGCGTGATCTTGACCGCCTAGCGAACGAGGGGGTCCGCGTAAGGGTCATAGGAGAGCGTCAAGGTCTAAAGCCCGATATTTTGCAGATCATCGCCGAGGCGGAAGCTCGCACCGCGCACAATAGTCGGTTCAACCTGACCATCGCCTTCAACTATGGCGGCCAGGATGAGATCGTCCGCGCAACCCGCAAACTCGCCCTTGCGGTGAAGGCGGGCGAAATCAGCGCTGGCGACATTTCGCCGATGCGCTTTGAGCAGGCGCTGGACACCGTCGACCTACCCCCGCCGGATCTGCTCATCCGTACTTCCGGCGAACATCGATTGTCCAACTTCATGCTTTGGCAGGCCGCCTACGCGGAGTTGGTTTTTGTTGACGTGCTCTGGCCCGACTTCGACAAGGCCGCGTTGACGCACGCGATCGAAGAGTATCGGCGCCGGGAGCGTCGTTTTGGTGGAGCGGAACCTGGCGCCGAACCAAACTAGCCAAACCCGAACGGAGCGAGGCGACTGGTCTGATCTTGGCGCGCGGGCGGCGTCGGGACTGGTCCTCGCCTCGTTCGGCGCCGCAGCCGCTTGGCTCGGCGGTCCGTGGCTGGCAGCAGCTTGCGGCGCGGCGGTAGTTGCGATGAGCTATGAGTGGGCGCGTATGAGTGAGCCAAGTGCCACCAACGCAGCGTTTGCCTTCGCGCTCCTCGGGTCGTTAGGGGCAGTATTGATTTCGAGTTGGGGTTATCTGGCGCCAGCGGCGGGTTGGATGGCCGCCTGCGCAGCCGTCTCCGCGCTACGCCGCCGAACGTGGACTGAAATTTTCGAAACCACTGGCGGCGCGCTCTATGTGGGGTTGCCAGCGGCAATCTTCCTATGGCTGCGGGATCGCGGGCCCGAAGGTCGCGAGACGATCCTGGCGCTATTTGCGATCATTTGGGCCGCCGACATCTTCGCCTATTTCGGCGGAAAGATTCTTGGCGGTCCCAAGGTCGCAACAGGGTTATCGCCCAACAAAACTTGGTCGGGCATCCTCACGGGCGCCATCGCCGGGGCGGGAACGGGCTATGGCTGCGGACTTCTGTTTCAGACTGAACCCGACTTGCGCTTGTCATGGTTGTACATTGGCGCCTTGGTCGCGTTCACCGGACTGATGGGGGATCTTTTCGAGTCCTTCCTCAAACGCAGATTTGGCGTCAAAGACGCGAGCCGGCTAATCCCCGGGCACGGCGGCGTGCTAGATCGGATCGACAGCTTGATGGCGGCAACCCTGCTTGTTGGACTCGCACTGGCCATCGCGCCCGGCCTTACCGCTGTCTTGTTCGGGGGTGGGTTGTGAGCGGCTCACGCCTCAGCGTCCTTGGCGTCACGGGCTCCGTTGGTCAATCGACTATTAACGTGATCGAGGCGCTCAGGGCCAATGGATCGGACATCCAGATAGAGGCGATCACGGCGGGTAAGAACCTCGTCGCGCTCCGCGAGGCGTGCCTTCGCCTCAAACCTCGCTTTGCGGCGGTAGCGTCGAGTGAGCTTCTTACGGAAGCACGCCAGGCGCTAGGCGACCTCGACCTAGAGGTGGGTGCGGGGCCGAGCGCCCTCGAAGAAGCAGGCGCAAGACCAGCGGACTGGCTTATGTCCGCGATCGTCGGCGCGGCAGGCTTGATGCCCACGATGGCAGCGGTGCGCCGCGGCGCCAGGGTGGCACTCGCCAACAAAGAGTGCCTGGTCTGTTGCGGCCCTCTCTTTACGGCCGCAGCGAAGCGACACGGTGCGACCCTACTGCCGGTCGATTCCGAGCATAATGCGATCTTTCAGGTGCTCACACATCCCGACCGCGTGGAGAAAGTGACCTTGACCGCTTCCGGCGGTCCA
>CAYRHK010000233.1:0-4165 GCA_964423825.1 uncultured Terricaulis sp.
GATTGCTGGGGCGCTGGTCGGTCATCTCTTCGCGAAGGTCGAGCGAGAGCACCATGTGCGCGGGCTGCGGCGCCGGCGCGCTGGCGGCGCCGATCATGCCCATGAGCATGAAGAACCCGAGGAAACTAAATACGAAAGAGCCGACGACGACGCCGGCGACGGTAATCAGGAACTGTCTCACGACTCTACTCCAGCCCGAGTTGAGATCCGGGTTTATCGATAAATGATATGGTTGCGCCGCGAAAGCAAGCAGATTTTATCGAATAATGATAAACGTCTGTCCTGTCCTGCGCCGCCGCATTTTCGCCCCATGGGATATGGGGCATAAGGTGGGCGCAACCGGGGTGTTGGATGAACGAGCACCAAAGGCCGCCGTTCTTGACTGACGATTGGATGCTGGAGCAGCAGGTCCGCGCCGAATTGGAGGCGCAGGCGTGGCGGCGTATGCGCGAGGAGCGGGCGCGTCCGACCCCTGCCCTGGCCGCGGTGGCCCCTGGGCCCGCGACGACACCTCTACCCCCGCTCGCCGAGCAGCGCCCCAGGGGCAGCACTATTCTCAAGGCGCTGGTGCGGTTCACAATGGGAGCTGCGGCGGGTTACGTCGCCTTCATAGCCGCGCTCGATAGCCAACTCGGCGAGTTCGAGGGCTGGCTGGCGCTGGGGGCGGCGTTCATCGTCACCCTGGCGCTGTCCATGTTCGGCCCGATGCGTCGCTTGGTGCATGTGTTGGCGGAGGCCGCCCGCTGGGGGCTCATCGGCGCCACCGCGATCTGCGGCGTTTGGGTGGTCACTCAGCTGCTGCAGTGACGCGTGCGTCTGTGCGATCAATGCGCGCGATGAACTCGCGCGCGCGGGCGCGGACCTGCGCTGGGCTCTCCATGCGCCCGAGGCTTGAAACCATCAACGTCATCATCGCGATGAGCGCTGTCTGCAAGAACAGCGACAGCGCGAAGCCGGTGACCAGCGTGACCCAGCCGGGCGTAGCGAACCCTAGCAACTTCACCGTGATGGCGCCCGCGACCGCGGCGACGACAAGCCCCGCCATGGCGCCCAGCGCCAACGCCATACGTGTCAGCACCAGATCGGAAAACACCATCACTGCGCGCATGCCGTGCAGCACCAGGCTCGGAAAGTTCATCTTCGACTTGCCGGCGTAACGCAGGCCACGGTTGGTCGGCACATCGCGACGGCGCAAGCGTCCCTTAACCACAGCAGCGGCGACGTGGACCCAGCTCTCGCCCATTCCCGCTAGACGCTCCAATGCGGTCGGCGACAAAGCCATGAAGTTGCCGAAGCGCAGCTTCTGGCCGGTCGCGAAGCGAAACACCTGCTTGTACACAGCGTAAAAGGCGCGAAACGCCAATGACTCGGACCGCTTTGCGCGCTCAGCGACGGCCACATCAGTCCCGTCGTCAGAGACCGCTGCGAGCAAGTCCGGAATCTTCTCTGGCGTGTCTTCGCCATCGCAATCCATCACCACACAGGCAATGACGCCGTCTAGTTCAGCTGCGCGCGCTAGGCCAATGGCGATGGCGCCCTGGTGCCCGACATTGCGAGCGAGGCGTATGAGTTCGCCGTCGATGCCGTTTGTGTTGAGTGCAGCGACATTGGGCGGCGCGGAGAGCGAGCCGTCGTCGACGGCGAGGAGGTAGATGCTGGCCCCCTCCGCAAGCGTGAGACCGGCGAGATGCCGGCAGAGCTCCGCGAAGCTCTCTCGATCCTCGTACACCGGGGTGACAATGGCGACCTTTGCCGACATGGGGCTCCTCTAGCGCCCTGTCGTCGCCGGGCTCAAGGCTTTGCGCTCCAGTCGAGCACAACTTTGCCTGAGCGCCCCGATCTCATCGCTTCGAAGCCTTCTTCGAAGCGCTCCGCCGGCAAGCGGTGGGTGATCAGCGGCTCAAGGTTAAGGCCTGCCTTTATCAATCCGAACATCTTCGACCAGGTGGCGAACATCTCGCGGCCATAGACGCCGGTAACCGTCACCGCCTTCAACACGAGATGGGCCCAATCGGTTTCGATCGGCGCGGAGGGAATGCCCAGCATGGCTACCTTGCCGCCCATGGCGAGCGCGTCGACAGCTTGCTTGAGCGCCGGCGCCGCGCCCGACATTTCAAGCGCGACAGCAAAGCCGTCATTGACGCCCTCGCGCGCCATCACGTCGCGCAAGTCTTCCTTGGCGACGTTAACGGTGACGATGTCTGCAAGCTTGTGCGCGAGCGAGAGCCGGTACTCGTTCACGTCCGTCAGCACCACACTGCGCGCACCGGCCTTACGCGCCACCGCCGCGGCCATGATGCCTATGGGACCGGCGCCGGTGACCAGCACGTCCTCGCCCATGAGATCGAATTGCTGCGCGGTGTGCACGGCGTTGCCGAACGGATCGAGCATGGCCCCGACATCGAATGACACATCCTCGGGCAGCGGAATGGCGTTGAACGCTGGAATGCAGACGTAATCTGCGAACGCGCCTTGGCGATTGACGCCAACGCCCTGCGTGCCCGGATCAAGGTGAAAGCAGCCGCGCCGTGCTGCGGTCGAATTCATGTCGATGAGGTGGCCCTCGCCCGACACGCGTTGGCCTACGTGCAGTTTTCTCGTCACCGCTGAGCCGACGGCGACGATCTCGCCGGCATACTCGTGGCCGACGATCAGCGGCGGCTTGATCGTGCGCGCGGCCCAATTATCCCAATTGTAGATGTGCACGTCGGTGCCGCAGATCGCGGTGCGGTGCACGCGGATGAGCACGTCATCCGGGCCCAATTCGGGGACCGGCGCATCCACCAGCCACAACCCCTCGCGTGCATGCAGCTTGGACAGGCCGCGCATTTGTTTGCTCATGTCGAACTCACTTCAACGCGTCGAGGCTGCGCCCGACTCTTGTGAACGCCGCGACCGCCGCGTCAATATCCTCAAAAGAGTGCGCCGCGGACATCTGGGTGCGGATGCGGGCCTGGCCGCGCGGCACTACGGGGAAAGAGAATCCGGTCACGAACACGCCGTTGTCGAGCATGGCGGCAGCCATACGCTGCGCCAGCGACGCATCGCCCAGCATCACCGGGATGATCGGGTGCTCGCCAGGCAAGAGATTGAAGCCAGCGGCAGCCATGGCGGCGCGAAAGCGTTTGGCGTTGGCGAACAGGCGCTCGCGCAACTTGTCGCCTTCCGACCCGCGCGCGATCTCGATGGCCTTGAGGCTGGCGCCGCAGATGGCGGGCGCGAGCGCGTTGGAAAAGAGATAGGGCCGCGCGCGCTGGCGCAACAATTCGACCACGTTGGCGCGCGCCACGATGAACCCGCCCATGGCGCCGCCAAGGGCCTTGCCGAATGTGCCGGTTACGATGTCGACGGTGACGCCAGCGTGCGCGGCCGAGCCGCGACCGCTCGGGCCCAAAAAGCCAGTGGCGTGACAATCATCGACCAGGATCAGCGCCTCATAGGCGTCAGCGAGACGCCGAATGCCGGCGAGGTCGGCGATATAGCCATCCATCGAAAACACGCCATCGGTGACGATCATGATGGTCTCAGCGCCATCGTCGCGTGCCGCCTTCAGCTGGGCTTCGAGGTCGTCGAGGTCGCGGTTCGCGAAACGATAGCGCCTGGCCTTCGAGAGGCGCACGCCATCGATGATCGAAGCGTGGTTCAGGCTGTCCGAGATGACCGCGTCGTTTTCACCCAGGAGCGTCTCGAAGACGCCGCCATTGGCGTCGAAGGCGGCGGCGAACAAAATGGCGTCGTCGAAACCCAGATAGTCGGCGATGGCGCGCTCGAGTTGTTTGTGCGGCTGTTGGGTGCCGCAGATGAAGCGCACCGAGGCGAGCCCCGCCCCCCAGTCTCGCGTCGCTTCCGCCGCGGCGTCGATGACGCGGGAGTCGGATGCCAGGCCGAGATAATTGTTGGCGCAGAAATTCAGGACGGATCGCGTTCCCGCTGCCGTCGCCACCTCGATGCGCGCTCCCTGTTTTGAGACGATCACCCGCTCAGGTTTGGTGAGGCCCTCGGCCTCGATGGCCTGAAGCGTCGCATCGACACGGGCATAGAATGGCTGGGTCATCGGGCGATCCTGAAACCGGCCGCGCCGGTCCAAAGGGGCTCCTGACAGCCCGCGGGAGAGTGGTCGGAGTAGCAAGATTCGAACTTACGACCCCCACGTCCCGAACGTGGT
>CAYRHK010000234.1:0-4160 GCA_964423825.1 uncultured Terricaulis sp.
AACCTTATGTCGCTTTCCGAGACGCAAACCTTGTATTTTGAAGATGTCGCGCTTGGTATGCGCGAGACCTATGCGAAGCAAGTGCGCGCCTCGGATGTGGTCGGCTTTGCCGAGATCAGCGGCGACCGCAATCCGATCCATCTTTCGGAGCACTTTGCCGCCAAGACGCCATTCGGCGGCCGCATCGCGCACGGACTTTACACCGCGAGCCTCATCTCGGCGGTCATCGGCACGCGTCTGCCGGGGCCGGGGGCTGTCTACATCTCGCAAACCTTGCGCTTCCTGGCGCCGGTGCGCATCGGCGACACAGTCGAAGCGAGCGTCGAGATCGTCGAGCTGATCGAGAGGGCTCGTCGCGCCAAACTCAAGTGCGCGTGTCGCGTCGGCGAAACCATCGTTCTCGAGGGTGAGGCGGAGGTGAAAATACCTGCGCGGCCTACCTTAGAATAGCTCGCGCGCGCGAAGCATCCTCAGCCATCTGCGTCTTAAGTGCGTCCACGCTCTCAAAACGTGCCTCGTCGCGAAGAAATGCGATCATTTGTACTTCGATCTCGCGGCCATAAAGCTCGGCGTCGAAGTTGAAGAGGTGTGCTTCGAGCACCGGCTCCGGCAATGCGCCAACGGTGGGATTGACGCCGACGCTGGCGACGCCCCGCATCGGCGCGCCATCGCCCATATCGACGCGCACGGCATAGATGCCCAAACGCGGCCGCACATATGCGCCGAGCGCGATATTGGCGGTTGCAAAGCCGAAATCGCGCCCGCGTTGAAAGCCTCTTTGTACGACGCCCTCGATCGCCCAAGGGCGCGTGAGCAGGGCGGCAGCCTCCTCCATGGAGCCGCGCGCGAGCGCGTCGCGAATGGCGGTGGATGAGTAGCGCGAGCCCCCGCGTGCAACGGGCGCCACCGCCGTGACGCCGAAGCCGAACGCCGTGCCCAGGCGGCGCAGGCTCTCCACATCGCCCATGCGGCCCTTGCCGAACCGGAAGTCGGCGCCGACGCTCACATGGCGCGCGCCAATCTGGGCGCCCAGTACATGCTGCGCGAATTCGCAGTCGCTGAGCTGCGAAAGCGCGCGGTCGAAGGGAATTTCGAACAACTCTTGCACGCCGCAATGAGCAAGGGCGCGGGCGCGCTGCGTCGGACGCTGGAGCTGAAACGGCGGCGCATCGGGCTGGAAGAACCGGCGCGGGTGCGGGTCGAATACCGCCGCAGCGAGGCGCATGCCCTGATCGGCGGCTACTGCGATGACCGCCTGGTGTCCGCCATGGACGCCGTCGAAATTGCCAAGCGCCAAGCTGGCGCCGCGGGCATCAACAGGAATGGCGGTGGGGAGGCGGTGTCGGCGCGGCATATTTCAGGATTTGTTAGCGATGTTTCTTCCGTCTTGCACGCTAGCGCTTTACCGAAAATTGGCGCCTGTTGCGCTAACCTTACGCCCGTTCCGTCAGAACTTACCAGCTCTGAACGCGCGATTTCGCGCGTGGAGACGCACGCATGCCCGCCATCTCCCAGCCTGTGCTGATCGTCGACGACTATCCCGTCACGCTCCGGATCGTGCGCACGCTGTTGCGGCGCTTGGGGTTCAGCGTGATTGATGAGGCAGCCGACGGTCACGCCGCGCTCGCCAAGATGGCGACAACCAGCTACGCGCTGGTGATCAGCGACTGCCGCATGAAGCCGATGAGCGGCATCGAGCTGCTGCGACAGGCCCGCGCGCACGAAGCCATGAGCAAGACGCCGTTCTTGATGCTCGCCAACGATGCCGCCGAGCAAGTGGTCGCCGAGCAGTGCGCCTCCCACGCCATCATGAAGCCGTTCAGCGCAGACGCTTTGCGCGCCTCGCTTTCGCCGGTCTTTGGCGCGCTTTAGATCGCGGTTTGACCGCCGTCGATGACGTAGGTTTGTCCCGTTGCGAAGGCGCCAGCTTTCGAGGTCAGGAACACCGCCATGCCGGCGATCTCATCGGGCTGACCGATGCGCTTCAAGCAGGAGTGCGCGGTGTAGGTCTTCAATATCTCCGGATTGTCCCACAGCGCCTTCGCGAAATCCGTTTGCACCAACCCCGGTGCGATGGTGTTGACCCGCACATTGTCCGGCCCGAACTCGAGCGCCAGATTGCGCGCGAGCTGCATATCGGCCGCCTTCGAGATGTTGTAGGCGCCGATGACGTTCGTTCCCTTGATGCCCCCGATCGACGAAATGATCACAATGGCGCCGTCCTTGCGGGCGCGCATTTCCGGCGCGACCATTTGAATGAGCCAATGGTTGGAGATGATGTTGTTCTGCAGAATCTTGCTGAACTGGTCGTCGGCCATGCCGCCCATTGGGCCGAAATAGGGGTTCGAGGCGGCATTGCAGACCAGGATGTGAATGTCGCCGAAGGCTCGATGAGCTTCATCGACGAGACTTTGCAGGGCGCCCTTGTCGGCGATGTTGGCGGGAACGGAGATGGCCGCCTTGCGCCCCACAGCGGCGTTGATCTCTGAAACCGCTGCTTCGCAGGCGTCAGCCTTGCGCGAAGATACCACCACGTTCGCCCCGTGTTCGGCGAGCCGATGCGCAATCGCTTTGCCGATTCCCTTGGACGAGCCGGTAATCACGGCGGTCTTGCCGGACAGATCGAACAAATTGGTCATAGGCGCGCTCCCTGATATCCGAATACCATGCTAGGCGCGGGCACGGCGGGAGGTCCAGCGTGACGTTGAGGAGGGGGTATGCAGACGAAAGCATTGGCGGCGGTGTTCGTGGCGGGTGTGCTGGCGGCTGGTTGCCAGCAACAGTCGAGTTCCGACCCATTGGCGAGCGCGCGCGCCGCGTGTGTTGAGCCCGGCGAAGCCGAAGCGCGCATCAATGCGTGCACCGCAATTCTTGAAAGCGGAGATCTGGGTGCGAGCGACCGCGCGCTCGCGCATGCAGGGCGAGGCGAAGCGCTTGCCGAGGCCGGCGATGTCACCGAGGCGCTGCGCGATTTCGCCTCCGCGCTTGAAAGCGACCCGCAGAACCTGATGGCGGTTAAGGGTCGAGCCGCGATTCTGATCGAGTCCGGCCAACTCGATGCAGCTGCGCCCTTGGTTGCGCGCCTGCTGGCGAGCGGAGAAAGCGCCGCCGAGGCCAACTATCTCAACGGGCGCATCCTTTTGGCGCGCGGCGACCTCGACGCCGCAATCTCGGCGTTCACCCACGCCATCGACGAGGACGAACGCTATGGCGACGCCTATGCGCAGCGGGCGGCCGCGAAGCAACGTCAGCGTGACTACGAAGCGGCGCTCGTCGACTTCGACCACGCCATCGCAATCAATCCGCAGCTGGCGCCAGCGCTTGCGGGGCGTTGCTGGGCGCGTGTTCTTCTGGGGGCGGACGATTTGAGCCAAGCCCGCACCGACGCGCGCGAAGCGACACAGATCGATCCGCGCCTGGTCGATGGTCAGCTATGCAAGGGGCTGCTGCATCTGCGCGACGGAGAATGGGCCGAAGCGCGCGCTGCTTATGAAGCAGCGCTTGAAGTTGAACCCGGCAATCCTGCGGCTTTGTTCGGCCGCGGCGTGGCGCGACGGCGCAGCGGCGACGATGAGGGCCGTGACGACATGAACCGTGCGCGCGACTTTGACGATCGCGTTGCACGCACGTTCGAGGACTTGGGCGTGCGCACGTTCTAGCGTGAGGGGGTGGAGCCCTTAACTCAGCGCGTGCACCGAGCTGGCGCGCGCGATCAGGGTTTGGTCGCCCGCGCGCAGCTCCGCCTCCAGAAATAGGAGGGTGCGTGTCTTGCGCGTTGCCTTCGCGGCAATCGCGCCCGACTGGCCCGCGCTCACGTACTCGACGCTGAGCATGACGAGTTGCGCCGCCATTGCCTCCTCGCGCGCCTGTGACTCAAGCGCCTCGGTGAGCAGCCGCGCTACCTCCGCATTGGTCATTTGTAACGGCCGATCGCGAGCATGATGCGTTCGTGCGCTGTGTCCAATGGCGCCCATTGCCCGACGCTGGCGCGCTTGCCGGGCTCCAAATCCTTGTAGTGCGTGAAAAAGTGCGCGATCTGCTCGACCAGCAGCGGCGGCAAATCCTCGTGCGTCTTGACGTCCTTGTAGAAGGGATTGAGCGCGTCGACAGGCACGGCGAGAATCTTCTCGTCGACGCCTTTTTCGTCGTCCATCAGCAGC
>CAYRHK010000235.1:0-4158 GCA_964423825.1 uncultured Terricaulis sp.
CGTATCGCATTTACGCGATGAGCCAGACCCACAAGCACGTGCCTGAAATGCACCGCCATGCTGGGCTCGCGCGTCCGCCGATCTTCATGCCGAGCGTCGCCCGGTATCGACAAGGCATGATCGTGGAGGTTCCGCTGGCGCTACAGGCGTTGCCTAGAACGGCGTCGCTGCAGCAAGTGCACGCGGCACTTGAGGCTGCATATGCTGGCGAGCGTTTTGTCGATGTCGTCTCGCTGGAGGAGTCGCGTGCGTTGAAGACGCTCGATCCCGAAGGCCTTAACGGTACAAATCGCATGAAGCTCTTCGTTTTTGGGCACGATGGCGAAGCGAGATTGGTTGCGCTACTGGACAATCTCGGCAAAGGCGCCTCCGGCGCGGCAGTGCAAAACCTCAACATCATGTTGGGCCTGGGAGAGGGAAGCGATCTCTAGGAGGACCGGCGCTAGAGGCCGTCCAGGCTGAGTGTGGCGAAGGTCGCCAGCCAATGTTCGCCCATATAGTCCCCAGCGATGTGGGGAATGCTTGCGTCGATATGCGTAGCCGCAGCCTGGCGTGCGCGCTCGGCAAGCGGGTGGGTTTCGTCAAATGCACTGGCTATGGCGCGCCAGCACCACGCGCGCGAGAGGTTCAGCCCATCGAGGTGCGCGATCTTACCGTCGCTCCGGTCACTGACGCGCACAGGCGTAAATAGCGTTGGAGGCACGCCGGCAGCGGCATTGGGGAGGAAGTTTGAGAACCAAAGCTGGAAAGCGTCGCGCGACAGGTAACGCCGCATGCATTCGGCTTCGATGAGGGTTGGCGATAGGAAGTCGTCTTGGCTTGGTTCCCATACTTGGGCGCCGTGGTCCGCAGAGTACCAAGCGGCTGCCTTCTCGCGCATTTGATCGAACAACGCCTGGTCGTTGCGCTCGGCATAGTCGGCGGCGAGGCGCAGGGCGAACGCGGTCGATGTGTGGGCGCCGGTGCGCACCGGATAGTCGGCCAAAGGCAGGAATTGCGCGAAGCGCTCGGCGAACCTGCGTGTAAGTGGCCGCAAAGTCTGGGCGATGTGCACGCCGATGTCGCACTCGTGTTGATCCAGTTCAGCTTGAAGCGCCAGCAACCAAGCCCAACCGTAGGGTCGCTCGAAGCCGCGTGCGCTGGCGCGGTCGACATAGGCGCATTCCCCCTGCACCGCATCGGGTGTGAGGCGGTCTGCTAAGGTGAGCGCGATCGTGTTGGCGGAGTGCAAATTGGGGTGGCGGCGCATTATGCGTGCGAGCATCCAATGCGTGTGCACACACGAGTGCCAATCGAAGCTGCCATGAAAGACCGGGTGCAGCACCCGAGGCGGTTGAACGTCAGTGTCGCCGTCCATGACGTGGTCGAGCTTGTGGGGATATTCGCGGCCAACATGGGAAAGTGCGATTTCGACAAATCGTGCAGCTATTGTTGCATTTAGCTTCATGAGGGAAACGCCAGCAGCCGCATCAATATGATGTTGGTGAGTAGCAGGGGGATGGCGGTCGGCGCTTGCGCACGGATTACGCCGTTAAAAGCGGCTTTTCGATCCGGGAGTTCGAGCAAGTTTGCGGGAACCACGTTGAAGTTGGCTGCCATGGGCGTCATTAGCGTACCACAAAAGCCAGCCAACATTCCGATCGCGCATACGCGCGCCGGGTCGCCGCCGAACTCTTGGACAACCAGCGGCAATCCCACCGCCGCGGTCATGACAGGAAACGCAGCGAAGGCGTTGCCCATGACGATCGTGAAGAGCGCCATGCCTATGCAATAGGCCGCGACTGCCAGCGTGCGAGTGTCGAGCGGCACGAAATCGGCAAACAGGCGCCCCACCTGCTCACCGACGCCAGCGGCAAGGAACACAGCCCCCAGGGATGCCAGCATTTGGGGCAGGATCGCGGCCCAACCGACAGAATCCATCAGACGTCGGCCCTCTTGCATGGGCGCCAGCAAAGGCGGTCGAAGCCACAGCATGGCTACGATGATTGCCACAAGGACGCCGATGACTAGCGAAATCAATGTGGCCTGCGAGGGATCGATGAGGCGTGCGCCCCATGAGGTCTGTTTTGCGGCGATGGTCCCGACAAGCGCCGCCGCTGGAATGATGAGAGCAGGGAGGAAGAGTGTGTCGCCGTGCTTGGCGGCGCCTGCGCGTCGCTCATCGGGCGTCGTGGTCTTTGGACTGCCTTGGCCTAAGCCCCAAGCCGCCAACAGAACCAGTCCCAAGGCAAGCAAGCCATTGACGAAATCGCCGAGGCGGTCGCCCGTGAGAAAGCTGATGGCCAGCAGACCCCAAAACGCAGAGTTGCGCCAACGGCGTTCGTTGGCGCGATCGAGCGCCGACAAGATTGAGAGCGTGGCGAAGAAGATGCCGCCAACGGCATACACTTGTGCGAGCGTGATCATTGTCCGCCCTCAGGAGACGATTTGGTTCTGGCCAAGGTGCGCTTGAGGTGTCGATCCAACAGGAAAAGGCGAAAGGAATGGATGATCAAAGCGGCGACCGCGGTGGGGATCGCCCAAACTGAGAGTTCAAGCGGTTCGACGATGATGCCGTTCTGTTCCAGAAAGCCTTTGATCAACAGTATTGAAGCAATGGCGATGAAGATGTCCTCGCCAAAGAAAAGCGCGATGTTGTCCGCGGCCGCGGCGTGCGAACGGATTAGGAATTTCTCCCTGTCCGGGAGTGGTCCGAAGTTGCTTTCGGCAGCGCCTTCGGCCATCGGCGCAACGAGCGGTCGCACCATCTGGGCGTGCCCGCCCAATGAAGTTAGACCCAGCGCTGCTGCAGATTGGCGGATCAAGAAATAGAGCCAAAGCAATCGACCGACCGTTGCAGCCTTCACATTGGCGATTGCCGTACGGGCGCGCTCTTGCAGCCCCGCCCGTTCCAGCAAGCCAATGGCAGCGAGGACTACCCAAACGATGCTGACATATCGGCTGTCATTGAAGGCCTTGCCGAAAGAGGCGAGGGTCGTCACTGCCGCGACTGCGAAGGTCTCAAGACTGGCGTTGGGCGACCACGCGGCAGCGAGCCCCGTAGTTAGCGCCGCGGCCATGACAACCAGGAGCGGATTTGCACGCAGAGCGAAGCCGGCGATGACCACAGCTATTCCCAGCAAGACCAACATGGTCATACCTCTCGATACCCTCAGGGCTTTCCGTAACCGCCGCCGCCCGGCGTTTCGATATGAAAAACGTCGCCCGGCGACATTTCCACTTGTGAGGTGGCAGCGAGATCAACGGCGCCGCCATCTGCGCGCTCCACCCGGTTGATGCCCGGCGAGCCGTCGCCGCCGCCGAATAGGCCGAAGGGCTGGGTGCTGCGCCGATTGGAAAGGATCGCGGCGGTCATGGGCTCGAGAAACTGCAGCCGGCGCACCACACCGTCGCCGCCGCTATGCGCCCCGGTTCCGCCGGAGCCATGCCGGACTGCGAAGGATTGCACGAGTACGGGAAATTGCGATTCGAGGACTTCGGGGTCCGTTAGCCTCGAATTGGTCATGTGAGTCTGCACCGCCGATGCGCCGTCGAAATCGGCGCCAGCACCTGAGCCGCCGCAAATGGTTTCGTAGTACTGACGTTGGTCGTCACCGAACGTGAAGTTGTTCATGGTCCCCTGCGCGGCAGCCATCACGCCGAGCGCCCCGTAAAGCGCGTCGACAACAACCTGGCTGGTTTCCACATTGCCCGCGACCACAGCCGCGCCGCGCTTGGGATTTAGAAGGCACCCCTCGGGGACGATGAGGTCGATTGGTTTGAGGCAACCTTCGTTGAGCGGGATGGCGTCGTCGACTAGCGTTCGAAATACGTAGAGCGTGGCGGCGCGGGTTACGGCCAGGGGCGCGTTGAAGTTGTCGTCTTGCTGGTCCGTCGTGCCGCTGAAATCCACACAAGCGCGCCGCTCGTGACGATGCGGCGTAACAGTCACCCTGACAACCGCGCCGTTATCCATCGCCACTTCGAATGCGCCCGGCTCAAGTCGGTCTATGACGCGCCTTATGTGCTCTTCTGCATTTGCCTGTACGTGTCGCATGTAGGCCTCGACACCGCTGCGGCCATAGCAGTCAACGAGTACGCGGAGTTCGTCACCGCCTCGGATGCACGCAGCGATTTGGGCTTTGAGATCAGCAATGTTGCGGTCGACGTTTCGCGCAG
>CAYRHK010000236.1:0-4145 GCA_964423825.1 uncultured Terricaulis sp.
CATCGGGTATGTTCTCTCTAAAACCCATCCAGCCCCTCCACACGACTCTAAGCCTTCGGAATAATCCTATGCTTCAGATCTCGCGCTGGCGGGTCATTCTCGTCCTAGTCGTGACTGCGCTCGGAATCTGGTTCGCGCTGCCGAATTTCATTCCCGCGAACCAGCGCGAGTCACTGCCGTTCCTGGGTCAGGGCATAAACTTGGGTCTGGACTTGCGTGGCGGTTCGCAGCTTCTGCTTGAGGTGGATGTCGCCTCGCTGCAGCACCAGCAACTTGAAAATTTGCAGGACCAGATGCTGTCGGAGCTACGCTCCGGCGAGCCGGAGATCTCGGCCAGCCGTGGCGCTGTGGCCGACGGCGTAGCGTCGGTGCGCCTCGTTGATGCTTCGCGCATCGATGAAGCGCTGACGCGGTTGAGGCCGTTGGGGCGTTCGCCGGGCGGTACGGAAGACATCATCACTTTCCGCACCGACGAGAGCGGTCTTATCGAAGCGCGCATCACCGATAATTATCTCAGTGTCCTGAGCCGGGAAGCCGCGCAGCAATCGATAGAGATCATTCGCCGCCGCATCGATCCGGACGGAGTGAGTGAAGTGTCGATCCAACGGCAAGGCGATCGGCGCATTGTCGTGCAGGCGCCCGGCGTAGCGGATCCGCAGGTCCTGAAGGACCGCATCGGTCAGACCGCGCAAATGACCTTCCACATGGTTCGCGAGGTGGATCCGCAAGAGGCCGCCACCGGACGCATTCCGCCCGGGACGCTGTTGGCGCAGCCCTATCCCGAAATTGGCGATGGCACAGTTGTCGTCGAACGACGTCCTCGCTTCACGGGCGAGCGTTTGCAGCGCGCCAATCCCTCCACCGACGCGCAAACGGGCGAGTTCGTCCTGGCGTTTCAACTCGATACACAGGGCGCGCGCCTGTTTTGCCGCATTACGCGCGAACACACCAACGAACGCTTCGCAATTCTGCTTGACGGCCAGGTGCTTACCGCGCCGAGGATCAATGAACCAATCTGCGGAGGGAGTGGGCAGATCAGCGGCCGCTTCAATGCCGCGACTGCAAGTGAACTGGCGTTGATGCTGAATGCGGGCGCCTTGCCGGCGCCGTTGACGGTGATCGAGGAGCGCACGGTTGACCCGACTCTGGGACAAGAGGCGATCGATTCTGGCGTGCTAGCCTCTGGTCTGGCGGTGCTCGTGACAGTTGTGTTCATGGTGCTTGCGTACGGCTTGTTCGGCGTGTTCGCGTGCGTTGCGCTTGCAGTGAACGGAGTGCTCCTGGTGGCTGCGATGTCACTTGTCGATGCGGCGCTGACGCTGCCGGGGATCGCGGGACTCATCCTCACCATAGCGATGGCGGTTGATGCCAACGTGCTGATCTATGAGCGTATGCGTGAAGAAGCGGCGCTGGGCCGAGGCCCAGCGCTTGCCATCGACGCGGGATTCAACCGCGCGATGATCACCATCATCGACGCCAACCTCACCACAATCCTGGCAGCGCTCATCCTGTTCGGTACGGCGGGTTCGGGACCGGTGAAAGGTTTTGCTTGGACGCTTTCGATCGGCGTCGTCACGTCGGTCTTCAGCGCCGTTTTGGTGACCCAGCTCTTGATTGCCTGGTGGTTCCGCGTCGCGCGCCCCAAGACCATGCCCATCTGAGGGAACGAAGATGTCTTTCTGGCCTCTAATCAGGTTGCTGCCGAGAAAAACCAACTTCACCTATGTGAAGTTTGCGGGTTTCGCCGCGTTTCTTTCGGTGTTTTGTGTGTTGGGATCGCTCGCCTCGATGTTCACTGGCGGGTTCAGCGCCAGCCCCATATCAGTTTATCAGCAAGCGGAGGGCTCGCCCATTGCGCGCCTCGGCGCGGTGCTGGAGCGTGGATTCAATCTCGGGATTGATTTCCGCGGTGGTACTTCGATCCTTATTGAGGCGCCCCAGCCGATCGATGAAGCTGCGTTGAGTGCGCTCGGGTCGCGTGTCCAGGATGGGGACGTCGAAGTGCAGGGAACCACCTGTCGGCCGGAGAGCGCGCCGCCCTATTGCGTTTATCTGAATTTCGAAACCGCGCCGGACGCCTCGCAGACGGTTGAGGAAGTTCGTGAGGGATTGGCGGGCGTCGCGGAAGGCGCCCGTATCGCCAACGTCGATGTTGTGAGTGCAAAGGTTTCCGAAGAGTTGTTCGGGGGCGGCTTGCTCGCGTTGGGCGGCGCCATCCTCTTGATGCTGATCTACATCTGGTTCCGGTTCGAGTGGCAGTTCGGCGTCGGGGCTGTGCTGGCGCTCTTCCATGACGTGATCCTGACGTTGGGGCTTTTCTCCGTATTCCGCTTCGAGTTCACGTTGACGATCATCGCCGCACTGCTCACCATTATTGGCTACTCGATGAATGACACGGTAGTGGTGTTTGATCGTTTGCGGGAGAATTTGCGCAAGTTTAAAAAAATGCCGATGGCTGAAGTGATCGATCTTTCGCTCAACGAAACTTTGTCGCGCACCATCATCACAGGCTGCACAGCGTTGTTCGCCTTGATCGGCTTGTTGTTCCTTGGCGGCGAATCGCTCTCTGGATTTGCGATCGCTATGATCTTCGGCATTCTGATCGGCACTTATTCATCGCTGTACGTGGCGGCGCCGGCGGTGATGATATTCGGTGCGAGGCGCATCCGTGCGGATGGCGCGCCAGCCCCTGCGCCGCAGACGGCCCGCTGACGGCGATGGCAGAACTGGATGCGCTGGTCCGGCGCATCGATGAAGATCGCTGGCTGGCGAGCCGGTTCGCCAACGCCGGTCAGCGGGTGCGACTGACGGCGCTCTATGCGGTGAACCATGAAATTGCGCGCATAGCTGAAGGTGCCCGCGAGCCTGCTCTCGGCGACATCCGATTTGCCTGGTGGCGCGATGCGTTGACCTCGCGGGGCCTTGGTGGCGCGCACCCGGCGCTGGATTCATTTCTTGAGCTTTGGCCTGAGCCCTTCGCCACAGAGGGCATCTTGAAGATCATTGAGGCTAGGCGCCTTGTTGATCTGGAGGCTATGCCATTCGACGACCTTGGCGGCATGGAACGCTACGCGTCACAAACTGCGGGTGCTCTGATCGCGATCGCGGCGAGTTGTTGCGGGGGGGTAAGCGATGAACTTGCGGACGCGGCGGGGCGAGCTTGGGGGCTGACCGGCATGCTCCGAGCAATGCCCTATTGGGCGGCGCGTGGTAGGCGTCCGTTCCCTGCAAAGGTCGACGCTGGCGTGGTTTCCGAGCGCGCGGCTGCAGCATTTGCGCAAGCAAGAGAGTTTTCGAGAAGCGCGCCCGTCAGCGCGTTCGCGGCCTTTGGCTATATTGCACTCACGCCGAGCTATTTGCGTGCGCGGACGTCACCGCTGTTAACGCGACAGCTCCGTTTGGTCTTCGCCTCGGCGCGTGGGCGGATCTAGCGGCTGGCTTCGCGCAGTGCGCGGACCTCGCGCGTGGCCTCGCTCAAGCGCTGGTTCAGGGCGGCTTCGTCGAATCCTGAGATCAACTCGCCATTGATGACAAAGCCGGGTGTTCCAGTGATGCCGTAGTCGACCGCTAATTCGCGCGTTTCCTCCAATAGCGCTTGAATGCGCACGCTGGCTTCGGGATCGTCCATGGCTCTGCGCATGCGGATGACATCGACGCCGCTCTCGCGCGCGATCTGATCGATGCGGGCGCTGGTAAGATCGCCTCGAAACGCCATGAGGGCTCGGTGAAACGCCCAATAACGCCCTTGAGGCATGGCGGCGATTGCGGCGCGTGCGGCTTCAAAGGAAGCAGGGCCGAGCACCGGCAGTTCCTTGAACACGACGCGCACGTCGCCACGGGTGCGCTGGGTCTCAATGACCCAGTCGAGTGCGGCATGGCAATATGGGCAGCGATAGTCGAAGAATTCGACGATGACGATGGGCGCGTTGGCGGGGCCAATCGAGAAGTCGCGCGCATCGCTGCGAACTTGGCGCCAGCGATCCTCGTCGACACGGGATTGGAGCGCATCGAGCGCTTCGTTCAGCACGTCAGGATTGTTGACGAGGTAGTCGCGGACGATGGCGCGAATCTCAGCTTGTTCTTGGGCGTTGAAGGTTTGCGCTGCGGCGGCGACCGACAGGCCAAGCCACAACGTTGCGCAAAGC
>CAYRHK010000237.1:0-4127 GCA_964423825.1 uncultured Terricaulis sp.
CACTTACATCGATGAAGAAGAACTCCAACACGTCGATCACACCATCTACGACATCTGCGAGCAGCTCGAACCGCGCGCCTACACCTCGCGCGAATTCATCCATGAGATTGGCAAGTGGCTCGCGGCGGGCAACGCCAAGAAGAAGGATTCGCTGATCCAGCGCGCCTACGAAAAAGGCGTGCCGATTTTCGTACCAGCGTTTAGCGATTGCTCCGCCGGCTTTGGACTGGTGAAGCACCAGGTCGAGCGCCGCAAAGCCAAGAAGCCGTACGTCACCATCGATAGCGCTGGCGACTTCCGCGAGCTCACCGAGATCAAGCTCGCCGCAGGAACCACTGCGCTGTTCATGGTGGGCGGCGGCGTGCCGAAGAACTTCGCGCAAGACACCGTAGTGTGCGCCGAGATATTGGGCCACGAGGATGTGGAAGTGCACAAATACGCGGTGCAGATCACGGTGGCGGACGTGCGCGACGGCGCCTGCTCCTCCTCAACGCTGCAAGAAGCCGCGAGCTGGGGCAAGGTCAGCACCGTGCACGAGCAAATGGTGTTCGCGGAAGCAACCAGCGTCGCGCCGATCATCGTCAGCGACGCGTATCATCGCGGCGGCTGGCGCAAGCGCGAGGCGCGGAATTGGGCGAAGTTGTTTGTTTGAATCCCCTCCCCCTGGAGGGGGGAGGGGTAAGGAGTGGGGGTGAATTGCGCCGAACTTTGAGGAGTGAGCGCTATCACGCGCTTCAACTCTTCATGAGCCTTTGTAACATCACCCCACCCCCTGCCCCCTCCCCCTCTAGGGGAGGGGGAGCGTGGCGCAGAGACACGAAGGCCATTCCGAAAGCAGTGGACTCTATTTCTTCCGATAGAGATCAAGAAGTACTTGCTCGAGCACGCTTGGTGGACGCAGTCCGCCGAATGCGTTGTTGCTTGCGGGAGGCGGTGCCGATGGCAAAGCTAAGCCTCCAAATACATTGCGGACAGACAACGGACGGCTTGCCGCGAGTCTGGCAGCAGCGGCCTTAGCAGCGCGCGCGTCTAGGATCTCAATCCGCCTCGACTCCGGCAACAACTCCCAAATAGCTCCACGAATACTTTCACCTCGCCAACGAACAGTTCGGTCGGCGAACTTGGTGGCCGTGGCGGCTACACGCTCTTGACCGTTGGGAACGACGGCGATGATCGGGCAGCGATCGAAGAATGCACAAAGCGTTTCGAGCTTCACCCACTCGCTGAAATTTACGTACATCCCAGCGAACACGAGCAGCACATCACTTGCTCGGATACGGTCCTGAATCTCGCGAGCTAGTTCAAGGTCGTCTTCGACTCGAACCGGGTGAGCCTTCGGGATTGAATGGTCCACGAAATCAAGCCCCTTCACCCACGGTGTGAGGAGATTATGCAGACCCTGACGGTGGTTCGTATAAGCCCACCGATGACTGGAGAAAATTCTTACGGCACCGCCGCTTGTCACGCTAACACTCCGCCTCCTGATCTCCTGCACATGGGGAGCGTTCTCGTAACGTCAAGGACGGTTATCGATTGCGAGCACCGGGCGTCTCGCTTGCGCTTGGGCTGTTTAACTCCGCAGCGCTAACTCGGCACATAAGTTAACTT
Organism: uncultured Terricaulis sp.; assembly: GCA_964423825.1. Lineage (GTDB taxonomy): Bacteria > Pseudomonadota > Alphaproteobacteria > Caulobacterales > Aquidulcibacteraceae > Vitreimonas. The sequence continues at coordinate 1,609 of CAYRHK010000237.1, forward strand.
CACCGCATCCTCCCCCACCCGCTCGCTCCCCAACAAGCGCAGCTTCGGCCAAGCGCCGACGAAGAAATGCGCGCCGCGCCCGAGCACGACGGGCCGCAGATAGATCTGAACTTCATCGATCAACCCAAGTTGCGCCAAGCTTGCAGCCAGCTTTGGCCCGCCGACATCGATGCGGCCATCGAGATCGGCTTTCAGTTTGCGGATCGTTGCTTCGAAATCTTCGCCAAGCAACGTCGCGTTCGGGCCGACCTCCTTCAGCGTGCGCGAGACCACCCATTTCGGCTGACGCCGCCACGCTTCGGCAAACGCGCGCAGATCAACGCCCTGCACTGGATTGTGCTCAGCCCATTCGTCGCCATCCCAATAGCGCATCAATTCGTACAACCCGCGCCCATAGATGCTGCCAGCCAGCCCGCGCGTCTGTTCGATGAAATGCTGAAACAGCGCAGGCCCAGGTGCGAACTTGTCGTGGTCGACATAGCCGTCGAGCGACATGTTCATTCCGAAAACGAGCGTGGCCATGCCACACGCTACGCCGCCTTGCTCGTTTGGAGAAGGGGCGCGCCCCGCTATCGTCGCCGCAACGGCGCGCCTTGAACCGTCACGTTCGGCGACGTCGTCACAGGCCGGCGCAAGAACTGGCAGTCCATCGGGTCCTCCCGCTCACCGCACTCGTGTGCACACCTTGCCTGCTGCGAAACCGTCGAGCCCGGAGGCGCGCAGCTGGCCATGCAAGCATAATACGTCGGTCGGACACAATTCCGCGGATTATACGTTGAGTGTTGAGTGTTATGAGGCGCTTGCCCGCTCGCCATCGTGGCCGCCGCCATCATCACGCCAAAGGCCGCCGCCGCGAGAAAAGACGCTGTCGTTCGCCGGTTCATGGTCTCCTCCTCTTGCGGCGCCACCATGAGGCAAGGACCCAATTGGCGTTGTGTCCGGCGTCACCGCCCGCAGCGCCATTGCCTCGCGCCACCAAGTGCGGTTTATCTGTCATCAAACCTACACAATGACTGGGGGACCGATGGCCAAGTTTAAGCTCGCACTCATCGCCGCCATCGCGCTAGCCGCGTGCGCGACCGCAACGCCGGCGCCCGCGCCGGTTGCCGCGCCGGCTCCTTCGACGCAGCCGACGCACCCAACCACCGCTGACCGCAACCCCGCGGTGCAAGTCGACGCGCTGGTGTTTTTGCCAGGCCCTCCGGAGGCGAACGGCGCGCTTGAACTGGCTGAACGCGCCATCGTGCGCGGCCACTGGAGCGCGGAGCGCCGCCAGCAAGCGCTCGAAGACAACGCCATCGATCCGTTCGCGGCGTTCGATGCGGTGCTGGGTCCGAGCTTCACCGCCGCCAACTATCCTGCCACCGCCGCGCTGCTCGACCGCGCCGGCCGCGCCGCCGGCTTTGCGGGTGATCCCGCGAAGTTTCGCTACCGCCGGCCGCGCCCGTTCCTGAGCGATAGCGCCATCACGCCGTGCATCGAAGACACGCCGCGCCTGCGTGAGAGTTTCTCGTATCCGTCGGGTCATGGCGCGCTCGGCTTCGGTTGGGCGCTGGTGCTGGCGGAGCTTGCGCCAGACCATGCCGATGCGCTGATCGAACGCGGACGCGATTTCGGCTGGAGCCGCGTCGTGTGCGGCGTGCACTACCCGAGCGACATCGACGCCGCGCGCATCGTCGCTTCGGCCGCCATCGCGCGCCTGCACGCTGATCCTGAGTTTCAGATAGCGCTCGAAGCGGCGCGCGCGGAGTGGCGGCGCCACTAAGCCAAGAGCGTCTTGCGCCGCTCAAGAAATGCCATGACTGCGGGATCGCGTTCGCGTGCAATCGCCTCGTCGTAAGCCGCGCGCGCGGCGTCGGCGCGCCCGAGCTTGGCGTTGAGATCGGCGATCAGCGCAAAGTAAGGCTGATACTCAGAGAGCGAGGAAAAGCGCATCCGCGCGTCCTCGGCAGCAGCGAGCCCCACTTCAGCGCCATTCAGGCGTGCGAGCGCAGCGGCGTGATTGAGGTGCGCCACCGACGAGCCTGTCAGCGCCGCGAGCGCTTCGTACAAGATAACGATGGCGGCCCAATCGGCGTCGCCGCGATCGATGCGCGCGGCGTGCGCGGACTGGATGGCGGCTTCGAGTTGAAAGCGCCCTGCACGACGCATGCGACTGGCGCCGCGCAACAGCGCTTCAGCCTCCTTAAGCAGATCGAGGCGCCACAAGGAAACGTCCTGCTCGTCGAGGGGAACGAAAACGCCGCCGGCCCCGCGCCGCGCTGGCTTGCGCGCCTCAAGATGGAGCATCAACGCCAGCAGACCGCGTGGCTCCGGCTCGCCCTGCGTTTGATCCACAAGCACCCGCGCTAGCCAGATCGCTTCCTCGGCAAGGCCTCGCCGCTCGGGATCGGCGCCGAGGGGATCGCTCCAACCGGCGTTGTACGCGGCGTAGATGGCTTCAAGCACGGCGGCGAAACGCTGGTTCCAGAGCCCGGCTTCTGGAATTTCGAAGGCTATGCCGGTGTCCTTGATCTTCT
>CAYRHK010000238.1:0-4121 GCA_964423825.1 uncultured Terricaulis sp.
GACGCGGGCGTCGCGGCCACAGCGCCAGCGATAATAGCGATAAGCGCCCGCGTTCTTCTGATAATAGTCCTGGTGATAACCTTCCGCCTCCCAGAACCGTGACAGCGGACGGATCGGCGTCGCGACCTCGCGGCCCAAGACCGCCTGCGTCTCCGCCAGCGACGCCTCCGCTGCAGCGCGCTGCTCCGGGGTCACGAAGATGGCCGCCTCGTACGAAGGCCCTCGATCGCAGAACTGCCCTCCAGAGTCGAGCGGATCGTGGTGGCGCCAGAAATGGCGCAGCAGCTGCTCGTAGCTGATGCGGGCTGGATCGTAAATCACGCGCACAGCCTCGGTATGACCCTCATGATTCCGGTAGGTCGGAGCCTGCAAATCTCCGCCGGTGTAGCCCGAGATCGCCTCGACGACACCGTCGAGATGCTCGAAGTCGCTTTCCACGCACCAAAAGCAGCCGCCCGCGAAAACCGCCTCGGCCTGCCCCGCCGCCAAGGGGGCAGGCGCCGCCGAAGCCGCATCGTGGGGGGCGGCGCTGCACGCGGCAAGCGCAATAGCAAACATTACCGAAACAACTGCGCGCATGAACAAACCTGCTCTCATTGAGACATATACGCCGAACACCGAGACTTGGTTGCACTTGTAACGCGTCGCGCTTTCGGGTCGAACACATCTCGCCATGACCACAGCGCCCCCCCAGCCCCGGAAGCCCCTCGCGCGCTTCCTGCCCATCGCCATCGTCGCGCTTCTGTTTGGGCTGGCCATCGTCTTTCGTGTGCACGAGCGGTTGTCGCTCGACGCACTCTACGCCCAAAGCGAAGCGCTCGATGCTTTCGTGGCGCGCAACTACATCATTGCAGTGGCGATCTTCATGGGAATATACGCCATAGCGGTCGCAAGCTCGATCCCGGGCGCGAGCTTCCTTACGCTCTCCGCTGGGTTTCTCTTCGGCACTTGGATCGGCGGGGCGGCGGCCTGGATCGCCGCCACCATCGGCGCCACGCTCATCTTCCTCGCTGCGCGCACTGCTTTCGGCGACGTGCTGCGCGCCCGCGCCGGCGGCTGGCTCACCCGCCTGGGCGAGGGCTTCCGCAACAACGCCTTCAACTATCTACTGGTGCTGCGGCTCACGCCGGTGGCGCCGTTCTTCGTCGTGAACCTGGCCCCGGCCTTCTTCAACGTGAAACTCCGCGACTATGTGCTGGCGACGCTGCTTGGCATGATCCCCGGAGCGTTCGTGTATGCATCAGTCGGCGCCGGCCTGCGCGCTGCGCTGGAAACCGGCGCCGCCGCCAATCCCAACGAAGCCGCGCGCGCCATTCTGCTCTCTCCTTCGGTATTCGGTCCGATTCTGGCGCTGATCGCGTTGGCGTTGTTGCCGATCGTCTTGCGCGCGCTGCGCAGCAAGCGCGCGGAGCCGCAACAGTGAGAAACTACAACGCCGACCTCTGCATCATCGGCGCCGGCTCAGCGGGACTTTCGCTCGCCGCAGGCGCGGCGCAGCTCGGCCTGTCCGTCGTCCTGTTCGAAGCCCACAAGATGGGCGGAGATTGCCTGAACTATGGTTGTGTGCCTTCGAAGGCGCTGATCGCCGCCGGTAAACGGGCTCACGCCATGCGCGAAGCGCAGCACTTCGGCATCGCGCGCGTCGAACCCCAAGTGGATTTGACGCAGGTGAGGGCGCATGTGAAGGGCGTCATCGCCGCGATCGAACCTAACGACAGCCAAGAGCGCTTTGAGAAACTCGGCGTCACCGTTATTCGCGAACGCGCGCGCTTCGCCGATCCAAGCACCGTGGTTTCTGAAAACGCTCGCGTGCACGCCAAGCGCATTGTGATCGCAACCGGCTCGCGCGCAATCATCCCCCCCATCGCAGGCCTCGATGGGGTCAACGCGCTCACCAACGAGACCATCTTCGACGTCGACACGCTGCCTTCGCATCTCGCCATCATCGGCGCCGGGCCGATTGGCTTGGAACTCGGCCAGGCGTTCCGCAGGCTCGGATCGCGCGTGACGCTGATCGATGCCGGTCAGGCGATCGCGCGCGCTGATCGCGAAGCCGCGGAGGTCCTGTTGGCGCAACTGCGCCGCGAAGGCGTGGACCTCATCGAAACCGCGGCAATCTCAAAGGTCGAGCACGCCGCCGATGGCGCGCTATTGGCGCTGAACGGGCGCGACATCGCCGCCTCGCACCTAATGGTCGCTGCGGGGCGCGCGCCGGTCCTCGAGGGACTGAACCTCGAAGCCGCCAACGTCACGCACAACAAGACTGGCGTTGTCACGTCGTCAACCTTGCGCAGCGTCTCCAATCCCCGCGTCTGGGCCCTCGGCGACGCCGCCGGCCGCGGGCTTTTCACGCACCTGGCGGGCTGGCACGCGAGCGTCTGGGTGCGCAATGTCCTGTTCAAGGCCCGCACCGCCGCCGACAGCGTCGCTATCCCGTCGGTCATCTACGCCGATCCCGAGCTGGCGCAGATCGGCTTAACGGAAGCTGAGGCGCGCGAGCGCTTCGGCGACAGCGTGAAAACCGCGCGCTGGGGCTTTCACGACAATGACCGCGCGCTGGCGCAACGCGAAACCGAAGGCTTCTGCAAGCTCGTGATCGGCAAAGGCGGCAAAATATTGGGCGCCACCATCGTCGGCGCCGAGGCGGGCGAGTTGTTAGGCCCGATTGCGCTCGCGATGGCGTCAAAGCTCGGCGTGCGCGCCCTAACCGGCCCGGTGCTGCCCTACCCGACCCGCAGCGAAATCTGGAAGCGCGCGGCCGGCGCCTATTTCACGCCGACGCTGTTTTCCCCGGGGACACGAGCGTTGGTAGGGTTGCTGAAACAGATACCCTAGTGAACGCATCAATCCTTAGCGCGCTCGACGTAGGAGCCGTCTTCGGTCGAGATCACCACGCGCGTGCCGGCTTCGATGTGCGGCGGCACCATGGTGCGCACGCCGTTATCGAGCATCGCCGGCTTGTACGACGACGACGCCGTCTGCCCCTTCACTACAGGTTCTGTAGTTTCAACGGTCAGCGTCACCCGCGGCGGCAATTCGATCGACAGCGCTTGGCCTTCATACATGGTGAGATCGACGACCATTTCCGGCTGCAGATAGGCGGCGGACTCGCCGACCATGTCTCTCGACAGGTGCACCTGCTCGTACGTGGTCGGGTTCATGAACACGAGACCGGCGTCGCCATCGTCGAACAAGAAGGTGTGCTTGATCTGCTCGACAAACGCTTTCTCAAGCGCGTCCGTCGTCTTGAAAACGGCGGTGGTTTTCACGCCGTCGACGATGCGACGCATCACGATCGTGGTGGTCGGCGTGCCCTTGCCAGGACGAAACGTTTCGTGGCTCATCACAACGTAGAGCTTGCCGTCTTCGTGCTCCAAAACGTTGCCCTTGCGCACATCGCTGGCGATAACCTTAACCACGTCAACCTCGCTTGCCGCCGGCTGGCCGGCGGAACCCTCAAAAACCCGAAAGGACCGGAATTGGGCGCTTCTCTAGCTAGGTTTGAAGCATTGGCCAAGCGCCCAACCTGCCTTAAAGCGCCCTGATGACCCCCTCGCCCTGGTGGGACAAGGCCCGCCATAGAGACCGCCGAGGCTTTCTCGCCGCACGCGCCGCCATCGCGCGGGCTGTACGGGAGTGGTTCTGGGCCCAGGACTTCATGGAAGCGGAACCGCGGGCGCTGACGTTGTCTCCCGGCGCCGAAGTGCATGTCGATGCGTTCGAGAGCAGCGGTCGCTATTTGCACACCTCACCCGAGTTCGCGATGAAGAAGCTGCTCGCCGCTGGCGAAGAGAAGATCTTCTATTTCGGCAAGTGCTGGCGCAAGGGCGAGACCGGGCCGCTGCACGCCGAAGAATTCACCATGCTCGAATGGTATCGCGCGAACGAACCATACGAACGCATGATGGACGATTGCATCGCGCTCGCTCGCTTGGCGGCGCACACTGCGGGCAACGATATGTTCCGCTGGAGAGACAAGAGCTGCGATCCGTCTCGCGATGCGGAAAAGCTCACGGTCAGCGATGCGTTTGCGCGCCATTGCGGCTCGCCAACTCCTCCCCCGTTCACGGGGGAGGAGTCGTCGAGCGAAGCGAGACGACGGAGAGGGGATGCTGCGGGGG
>CAYRHK010000239.1:0-4084 GCA_964423825.1 uncultured Terricaulis sp.
AATTGGTGGTGCACGAGGCGTTGGAGATGACCAGGTGCTCCTTGGTGAGCCCTTGGTGGTTCACGCCATACACCACCGTGTAGTCGGCGTTCTCCGCCGGCGCCGACACGATCACGCGCTTGGCGCCGCCGTCCAAGTGCGCGGCGGCCTTGTCGCGCGCGGTGAAGATGCCGGTGCACTCGAGTGCGATGTCGACGCCCAAATCGCGGTGCGGCAACTCGGCCGGGCTCTTGATCGCGGTGACCTTGATCTTGCCGCGACCGAGATCGATCCAGTCCTCGCCTGACTTCACCTCGCCCGGGAAGCGGCCATGAATGCTATCGAAGCGCAGCAGGTGCGCGTTGGTCTCGACCGGCCCCAGATCGTTGATCGCGACCACCTCGATATCGGTGCGTCCGGCCTCGTGGATGGCGCGCAGCACGTTGCGCCCGATCCGCCCGAACCCGTTGATCGCCACCTTCACGCTCATTGATTCCGCTCCTGAAATTGTTGTGGCGGACTTACTACTGGCCGGCGCGCGCGTCCAGGCGAGCCGGGGCCTTGCTTTTCCCGAATCGTCATAGCCGCTATGGGTTATCGTCATGGACGAAGCCCAGAATCCGGCTGAAGCCGAGTACGCTGACCGCTTGAGCGAGGCGCTGACCGCGCTGGAGGCGACCTTGGACGACGCGCTGGCGCAGCTGGCGGGTGGGGATGTGGACGGCGCGGTGACGCGCTTGGAAGCGCCGGTGTCCGCGTTCGGCGCCGCAGCGCGCGCCGCACGCGACGCTTGAGCCCAAGCGCAACCGCGACTAGATTCGCCGCGGGCGGTTACTGCGGCGTGCGAGAGGCGCTTTCATCCCTGGGACCGTATCATCTCTCTCGGGAGCTGGCTCTGTCGGAGGCCGTGGCCTCCAGCACCTGGCGCCCACCTAGTTGTCTAGGGTTCGAGAGGATGAGCACATCCTTCCGGCGCATGTGGTTCCGCCCAATTCCCCCTTCGCTCGTTCTTCCCCCGCTTGCGGGGGAAGTGGCGAGCGCGAACCGCGCGAGCCGATGGGGGGATGAAGCCTCCCCCTCCGGTCGCTTCGCGACCACCTCCCCCCCGCCGAAGTCGCTCGGCGATTTCGGACAGTCTGAGATCGCCGGCCGCGAAGCGGCCGGTGGCGGGCGAGGAAGGAAAGAGGCGCGGGAGGGATGAGCCCCGACGACGCCCTCGAATCCGACAAAGCCGATGCGCGCCTCATGATGCGCGCCGAGCGCGCCGCGGTCGAGCCGGGAGACTCTTCGCTCAAGCTGATCGAGCATTTTCCGCTTGAGTTGGCGCGGCACACGCCGGTCGCCGGGTATTGGCCGGTGGGCGGCGAGATCGATCCAAGGCCCCTGCTAGCAGCGCTGGCGCGGGTGGGCTCGGTTGTACTGTTGCCGCGCATGGAGACCCGCGCTGGCCCAGCGCGCTTTCTGGTCTGGCGCGGCACGGAGATGCTGAGCGCGGACGCGTTCGGCGTGCCCTCGCCGCCGGCGGGCGCCGAGGAAGGGGCGCCGGCGCTCATTCTTGTACCACTTCTGGGCTTCGACCGCAGTGGCGCGCGCTTGGGCCAGGGCGGGGGGCACTATGACCGCATCATCGCGCGCTTCCGCCCGCACGGCGCGATCGCGATGGGACTGGCCTATGCCGAACAGGAAATGGAGCGCGTGCCGTCGGGGCCGCACGATCAAGCGCTTGACTGGGTGCTGACGCCGAAGGGCGCCGTCAGGGTTCAGTGATTGGGTCTGCGACATGACGTTGCGTCTGATCAATGCTCGATTTCGCCATAGGCGGAGGATGCGCCGATGATGAAGCGAAAAATGGCCACGCGTGCAGCGGTCGTTGGTGCGGCGCTGGCGCTTTTGTTGGTTCAGGGTTGCACAACGCCCTCGACCAGATCGGCGCACTCAGCCCAGGACGACATCGGAGCGCTCGTGGCGAACCCATTGGCCCCGGCCCCGAGCCAGGCGGTGTTCGTGGCAAGCGCCAGCGAGGTCCCGCGCTTGAGCGGTGTTGGCGATGAGTTGTACGTACTGTTCGTCGCGACCGCTCCTGCGTCCGCGCCTGTGCCCGACGCCGTCTCGAGCGGGCTTGGGGCGTTCGCCGATAGTCTGGATGCACCAACAGCAGTGGCTATCCTCAGCGGCGGCGATCGGCGCCTCAATGACGAAGCCGGGCGGGCTCTGATCGAACGCGTCAGCGCGACCTATCATATGCAGATCAATGCGGAGGACGGTCCCTTCGTCATCTTGCTGCCGCGACACCCCGACGACGCCGCGACCGCCGATGACATGGCGTCCGTGATTGGATTCCGCGGCGCGGGTTACGAGCGGATCGCCGCAGTGCTTGAGGACGCAACCGCCAGCGGGCACAACAAGGGCGCGTTCACGACGTCGCTGCCCTGCTACATGTACAATTTGGTCGAGGATATGAAGGTCATTCTCGACCTGCGGCCGCAGAATTCTCGTCCCGAGCCGCCCGCAGGGTGTGAGAGTTAGGCGCTCATGGGCGCGGCCCACCGCACTCATCTCGCGATCGTCACCGTGCATGGCACTGGCGACACCGCAGAGGAATTGGAGGGCCCGAAGTGGTTTCAACGCGGCTCGGCGTTCGCCGGCGCGTTGCTGGACGATCTCGCCGCCGCGGGACTGGATAGCGAAATCATTCCGTTGTTGTGGTCGGGCGCAAACAGCGCGACGGGGCGTGAGCAAGGATCGCGGAAACTGGTGCGGGTGATCGGCGAACTTCGGCGTCAAGGCAAGCAGGTGCACGTGCTGGCGCATTCGCATGGCGGCAATGTCGCAACGGATGCTGCGTGCATGCTCGGCTGGAAAGCGACGACGCCGCATCCGAAGCTGACGTCGCTCACGACGGTAGGCACACCGTTTCTGCATGCGCGCATGAGCTTGTCGGAGACGATCGGCGCCTGGGTTTTCCTGGCGATCGTAGTACTGGGCTTTCTTGCATCACTCGGTGCGGGCTCGCTGGTTTTTTACCAGGTGAGTTCTGGCCAAAGCGGGTGGTCCGGGTGGCTCGGACGCGGCGTGCTTTTGCCGCTCGGGATGCTGGCGGCATCGGCGTTCGCGTTTCCCATTGCTCTCGCGGGGGTCAGGCGCGTGCAATGGATCAGGCGGGGGCCGCAATCAGAGACCAGGATACGCGCGATCTGGCATCCCGCGGACGAGGCAATCTCGTTCTTGAAGCAGCTCGAATTGACGAGGATCGATCCGTTTCCGCCCAGCGCCCTATTCCGGCGGTCTCGCTCCGGCGCCGTGACGTGGGGCGTGCGCGCTGCATTGTCGGTCGGGCCGATCGGATTGGTCACTCTTTTGAGTTGGCCGGTAGTTTGGGGCGCTTACCGCATGCTTCGCGCGCGCGGTTTGCCTGCGATGAGCCTCGTCGATGCGGTGGGGCCGACACTCGATGCGCAGTTCCACCTCGATGAGGTTTCGTACTCGGTGCTGTTGGCGATCCTGTTCGGGGCAGCCGCGTTCGCCGTCGTCTACGTGTTGTACCGCTTGGCGTTCGGCGTGCTGGCGGAATTCGCCTTTCGCGGCGCGCTCAATCGCTCCGTCGGCGGCGCGCTCAAGGGCATTGCTCTCGGTCGCGACGGCGAGAACCGCATCGGCGATGTCGATGTGAAGTCCCGCTATTTCGGGGTTGAGGAATCAATTGTGTCGGGTGAAGCCGCCGAGCGCATGGCCGCGGTTAGCGCCGATGCAACGCGGCGCCTGTTCGAGAAGTACAGATCGAGCGTGTTTCGCGTAGGGGGCGACCCTGGCAACACGCTGCGCGAGCTTTCGCACGATGCGCTCACCTGGGACAGTCTGGTGCATACGGGTTACTTCGATCAGCCCGAAATCAGGCGCATGATCGCTGATGGAATAATTGCACACGCGGCGCCTCGCGTGGGTTGAGTCCGCGGCGGGGCGCGGCTAGAAGCGCGGCCCATGGCCGGTCATTCCAAATTCGCGAACATCCAGCACCGCAAAGGCGGGCAGGACAAAAAGCGTGCGCAAGCTTTCACCAAGATCGCGCGCGAAATCCAGGCGGCAGTGAAGCTGGGCGGCGCCGATC
>CAYRHK010000240.1:0-4063 GCA_964423825.1 uncultured Terricaulis sp.
GCTTCCGCGACGCGGTTCGGGGCGCGGCTGCGGTGCTGTTCGCGCCGCCGGAGGACCCTCGCGCGGTCCCGGGCGTGTTGAAAAACGCTCTCGACGTCGGCTCGCGCCCCTACGGGCAGAGCGTGTTCAACGGCAAGCCGGCGGCGGTGATTTCCGCGTCGATGGGCGCCATCGGCGGCTTCGGCGCCAATCATCATTTGCGGCAGTCGCTCATGTTCTTGAACATGCCCACGCTGCAGCAGCCCGAGGCCTATATCGGCGCGGCGCACACGTTGTTCGACGAGACCGGCGCGCCTAAGAGCGAGGACACCAAGCGCTTCCTAGGCCAGTTCGCGGCAGCGTTCGCCGATTGGATCGAACGGACCGCCAAGGCGGGCTGAGGGCGCAGGCGCTTGCCATGTTATAACTTTTGTTATAACATGGCCCCATGAGCAAGAAGCCGCCCAAATCCCCGACGCCCAAATCCAAGGCCGGCGTCAGCGAAAGCCCCGCCGCGTTCGAAACGGCACCCGCCAAGCCCGCCGGGCGCACCCTCAAAGTGCGCCGCGTCGGCAATTCGCTGGGCGTGGTGCTGCCTAAGGAGGTGTTGGCCAAGCTCGGCGTCGGCGAAGGCGACGTGCTGAGCGTCAGCGACACACCCGATGGCGTGGCGTTGACCTCGTTCGATGATGAAGTTGCGCGTCAGGTCGAGATTGGGCGCGACCTCATGAAGCGCTACCGCAATGCGCTGCGGGAGCTAGCCAAGTGAAGACCCCAATCTGGGTCGAGCGCACGGCGGTTCTCCTGCTTCACGATGAGTCGATCGCTCTCCATGGCGGCGCGAACGGTGTCCGCGACATCGGTTTGTTAGAGTCGGCACTGGCGCGTCCTCAGAACTTGCACGCATATGGCGAGGGCAATGCGGCGGCGCTGGCGGCGGCATGCGCGTTTGGCATTATCAAAAACCACCCGTTCATCGACGGCAACAAGCGGATCGGCTTCCTCGCGGCAGCGCTTTTTCTGGAAGCCAATGGCGCTCGCTTCGTTGCAAGCGAAGCAGACACCGTTATGCGCACGCTGGCGCTCGCCGCCGGGGAGATTGGCGAAGCGGAGTTCGCGGCGTGGCTGAGGGAGAATGTGCGGGAGTCTTGATTTTGCGCGGGAGCGCCTGACACCTGCAGGGAGTCGTCATTCAACGGCTTTTCGCCGGGCCCACTCTTCTTTCGTGATCCAACACAAATTCGCGTCCACCGCACCGCGTTTGATGGTGGCGGCGGCGGTCACGATGCGCTCGAACCGCATACCCAAGCGGTCGCAGACACGGCTGGATGGTGGATTGACGGTTTGGGGTGCTGAGCAAACCGCCTGCAATCCGAGCGTTGTGAACGCCTCATCGAGGGCAGCCGATGCGCCCTCGGTGGCGTATCCTCGCCCCCACACATCGGGATCGAAGCGCCAGCCAACCTCCACAGCGGGAAGGATTTCAGGAAGAAAGTGCGGAACCGATATCCCGACGTAACCGATCACGCGCATCGATGCTTTTTCGACTGCGATCCAACAGCCAAATCCGTACTCCTCCCACTCGCGCATTTGCATCTCGATAAAGACGGCCGTTTCGTTACGAGTGAAGGCTCGGCCATAGGGGAATCGCCAAACCTCCGGTTTCGCGAAAACATCCGCCAAGTCGTCCAGGTCCGCAGCTTCGAACCGCCTCAAGATCAGCCTTTCGGTGTCCTTGTTTCCAAGCGGCGCAGCGATCTCCGGAGCTGATCTCTTCGCATCAGGCATGGCTCAAGGCCACTTCGCCACCGGCGGCATGGACGAAAGAATGCTCTCGACATTGCCGCCGGTCTTGAGCCCGAACGTGGTGCCGCGATCGTACAAGAGATTGTACTCCACGTAGCGGCCGCGCTGGACCAGTTGCTCTTCGCGATCGGCCTCACTCCACTCCTGGTGCATGCGCGCGCGCAGGATCGGCAGATAAGCCTTCAGGAACGCGCGCCCGACCGCTTGCGTGAACGCGAAATCGCGCTCCCAACTGTCCGCCCCTTGATCCCGTTCGCTATTGTGGTGATCGTAGAAGATGCCGCCGACGCCGCGCGGCTCACTTCGATGGGGCAACCAGAAATACTCGTCTGCCCATTTTTTGTAGCGCTCATAGAGCCCCGCTTCGTGCGCGTCGCAGGCCTCGCGGTACGGCGCATGAAAGGCGCGCGCGTCCTCAGTCCCCTGATCGCGCTGATAGGCTTGCGTGGGATTGAGGTCGCCGCCGCCGCCGAACCACCATTCGGTGGTAACGATATGGCGCGTGTTCATGTGCGCCGCCGGGCAATGGGGATTGCGCATGTGGGCGATGAGCGAAATGCCGCTGGCCCAAAAGCGCGGATCGTCGGCGGCGCCGCGGACGCTCTTGGCGAACTCGGGGCTAAATTCGCCATGGACCGTGCTCACGTGCACGCCGACCTTCTCGAAAAAGCGCCCGCGCATCATCCCGGCGACGCCACCGCCCAGGTCAGCGGAGCCGTCGCCGCGGCGCCACGGCGTCTTCACGAACCGCCCCGGCGCGCTCGGATAGAGCGCGGCCGGCGCGTCGTCCTCCAACACCTCGAAGGCCGCGCAGATCTCGTCACGCAGCGCTTCGAACCAGGCTTTCGCGCGCGCCTTGCGCTCTTCCATCAAAACATCTCCCATTTCCCGGTCTGGCGCATGGCCTCCGTGAGCACTATTGCGCCGGCGGTGACCACATTGAGCGACCGCAGCCCGCGCGCCATCGGGATGCGCGCGCTGGCCTGGGCAGCCTCGTAGAGTTCGCCGGACGAACCGGCGCTCTCGCGACCGAGGATCAAGGTGTCGCCAGAAGAAAACGCAAAGTCCTGAAAGCTGACCGCCCCATCGGTCTCCACTAGCACCAAGCGCCCACTTTCTCGTTCCGGCGCCGCACAAAAGGCAGTCAGACTGGGGTAGCGCTCCACCCGGGCCTTTCCGCCATAATCGAGGGCCGCGCGCTTCAGGCTGGCGTCCGTTAGCGGGAAGCCGCACGGCTCGATTACATCCAAGGGGATGGACAGACACGCACAGAGGCGAATGGCCGCGCCCAGATTTTGGGGAATGTCAGGTTGATAGAGGGCAAGGCGCACGTTATGGCCTCGGTTAGGAGAGTCGGGGCGAAATCCAGAACGCAAATAGGCTGATGCGGCGACGCGCCGCGCGCCTATGGCGAAGGACTAGCTTAGCCTAGCCGGGCATCCGACGTCGCGGGAGAAGATAGCTGTGGCTGACGCAAAAGCAGGCGTGGCGCACGAGGCGGGCGATCAAACCCGTCGCGATTTTATCCATATTGCAGCCGGCTCGGCCGGCGCTGTCGGGGTGGCGGCGGTGGTGTGGCCGTTCATCGACCAGATGAGCCCCGCCGCCGACACCCGCGCCCTGTCAACCACCGAAGTCGACCTGTCGGCTATTGAGCTTGGCCAGCAGATAAAGGTCATGTGGCAAGGCAAGCCGGTGTTCGTGCGCCATCGCACGCCGACGGAAATCGCTGCCGCGCAGGCTGACGACTACGCCAATTTGAAGGACCCTCAGATCGACGCCGAACGGCTGGTTCAAGACGATGGCCAGCCAGGCCAGGCTGAGTGGCTTATCCTACAAGCCAGCTGCACGCACTTGGGATGCGTGCCGACTTTCGTAGAGGGCTCTTCCTTCGGCGGCTGGTTCTGCCCCTGCCATGGCTCGGACTACGACACCTCCGGGCGCATCCGTAAGGGTCCCGCGCCGCGCAATCTGGTCGTGGCGCCATACGTTTTCACCGGCCCGACCGCGATCCGCATCGGCTAAGAACAAGAACTTGGGGAGCTTTCAGTGAGCGGTCCTTCCACTTACGAGCCGAAGTCGGGGTTCACGCGCTGGCTCGACAAGCGCCTGCCGATTCTGCGGCTCGCGCATGACAGCTTCGTTGCCTACCCGACGCCGCGCAATTTGAACTACTGGTGGACGTTCGGCGCCATCCTGTCGTTCTGCCTTGTCACGCAGATCGTCACCGGCGTCGTGCTGGCGATGCACTATGTGCCGCACATCAATCTCGCGTTCG
>CAYRHK010000241.1:0-4058 GCA_964423825.1 uncultured Terricaulis sp.
TGTTGTTCGGCTGGAGACCCAACGTGCTCCGCCCTGGGCAAAACGTGCTGGTCTGGGGCGCTAGCGGCGGCTTGGGCGTTTTCGCGACGCAACTCTGCGCTGTGTCCGGCGCGCATGCGATCGGCGTCGTCTCATCCGATGAGAAGCGCGACTATGTGCTCTCCATGGGCGCCAAGGCGGTGCTCAACCGCAATGACTTCAAGTGCTGGGGCCAGCTGCCGAAAGTGAACGGCCCCGAGTTCGCCGACTACATGAAGGAGAGCCGCAAGTTCGGCAAAGCGATCTGGGAGATCACCGGCGGCAAGGATGTCGACATCGTGTTCGAGCATCCTGGCGAAGCGACGATCCCCGTGTCGGTGCTGGTGTGCAAGCGCGGCGGCATGGTGGTGATCTGCGCCGGAACCACCGGCTACAATCTCACCATGGATGCGCGCTTCCTGTGGATGCGCCAAAAGCGCGTGCAGGGCAGCCACTTTGCCCACCTCTATCACGCGAGCCAGGCCAACCAACTCGTGATCGATCGCCGCATCGATCCCGCGCTGTCGGAAGTGTTTGGCTGGGACAAGATCCCCGACGCCCACGAGAAGATGTTGGACAATAAGCACCCGCCCGGAAACATGGCCGTGCTCGTTTCCGCGCCGCGCTCCGGTTTGCGTACTTACGAGGATGTGCTGGAAGCCAGCGCGGCCCGCGGCTGATACGCCGCCGGTTTCGCTTGCCCTAGATGGTTGAGCCGGCTCAAAGCGGCGCTCTCGCTCCGCACACAAAGTGCTGCCTCCCCATAGGAGCGCTTCCATGGACGCAGCGCAACGACAGCGCATCGTCGCCATCCTCGACGCCGGCGTTGACATGACCGTCGCCACCAACCGTGAGGACGGGTATCCGCAGGCAACGACGGTCAGCTACGCGAATGACGGCGTGACCATCTATTTCGGCACGGGCGCCGCGGCGCAGAAGGCGCGCAACATCGCCCGCGATGGCCGGGTGTCGCTGACGGTCAATCTGCCCTACGCCAACTGGGACGAGATTAGAGGCGTCTCCATCGGCGGGCGCGCGGTCCGCGTCACGGACCCGGACGAGGCAGGCAAGGTGGGTGCGCTGATGCTCAGGAAGTTTCCTCAGATCGCCAACTATCAGGTGTTTGGCGCCGCCATGGACATGACGCTGTTCAGAGTGTCGCCGGAGGTCGTCTCGGTCCTCGATTACGGCAAGGGCTTCGGCCACACCGAATTGGTGCGCCTCTGAGGCAAGCGGCGTTGACGATCCCCCGCCAAATTCGGCTACAGTGCGCCTAAGCTGGCGAGTTGGGGAAAAGGTCATGGTGCGGTTGATAGTGGCGGCGATCGCCGTCGTGCTTGCGGCGCTGACCGGCGTTGTCAGCTATCGCACCTCGACGTTCAACGCGCCGCCGCCGCCGGCCGAAACCGCCGCACCGGACGCTAGCGCCTACGCGGTGAATGTCGATGCCGTCGCGGCGCGCCTGGCCGAGGCGATCCGGTTCCGCACCGTCTCCCTGGTCGCCCCGGAAGACGACCGCGCTCCGTTCCGGGAGTTTCACGCCTGGATGCAGCGCACCTATCCGGCGTTCCACGCCACCGCGCGCCGCGAAGTGATCGGCGAGTTTTCGTTGTTGTACACCTGGGAAGGCAGCGATCCCGGCCAGCCGCCCATGGTGTTGCTGGCGCACCAGGATGTCGTGCCGACGCCGGACGACACGCTCGATGCGTGGGCGGTCGATCCGTTCGCCGGGGTTATCCAGGACGGCGCGGTGTGGGGGCGCGGCGCCATCGACGACAAGGGTTCGCTGGTGTCGATCCTGGAGGCCGCCGAGTTTCTTGCGGTCCAGGGACGCCAGCCCCGACGCACTATAATGATCGCGTTTGGGCACGACGAGGAAATTGGCGGCGTCGGCGGCGCGCACTTGGTGGCGCAAGCGCTGGAGCAGCGCGGCGTGCGCGCCTGGTTCGTACTCGACGAAGGCATGGCCGCGCTCGACGAACATCCGCTGACGGGTCGCCCCGCAACATTGATCGGCGTCGGCGAAAAGGGGTTCGGCAATTTGCGGGTGCGTGCGCAGGGTCGTGCGGGTCATTCCTCGACGCCGCCGCCGGAGACCGCGGTGTCGCTGGTCGCGGAGGCGGTTGTGCGCATTCACGACATGCCGATTGAGCGCAGCCTGGAAGGCGGTCCAGCCCTTGGTATGATGCGCGCGCTCTCGCCAGATCTGTCGCTGACAACTCGCGCGGCGGTGGCGAACGAATGGCTGTTTGCGCCGTTGCTGCGCGCCCAGATGGCCGATAGCCCTGCGGCGCTGGCGCTGTTGGGAACGACGGTGGCGCCCACCATCGTCTCAGGCGGCTCGCGGCCGAACGTGCTGCCGGCGGAAGCCAGCGCGATCGTCAATCTGCGCATCCATCCGCGCGATACCCCGGAGAGCCTGCTTGCACGCGCGCGCGATGCCGTCGGCGCGCATGAAGGCTTGACCGTCGAATGGGATGGCGAGCCGCTGCCGGCCTCGCCGGTATCGAGCACGACAAGCGCATCTTACGCGCTGATTGCCGCGCTTGCAGGGGAAGTGCTGCCGGAGGCGCGCGTCGCGCCGGCTTTGGTTTTGGGCGGCACCGACTCGCGCGCCTATTCGGACGTGGCGCAAGATGTGTATCGCTTCCAGCCGATGCAATTCTCCGAGGACGATCTCACCATCATTCACGGGATCGATGAGCGCTTGTCGCTTGAGAATTTGGAACGGTCGGTGCGATTCTACATCGCGTTGATGGAAGCAGGAGCGATGTGAGATGATGCGCGTGATGTTGTTGGCGACGATGTTTGCCGTGGGTTGTGCGCCAGGCCTCGCACCCGAAACCAAGATGGAGACGCCGCGCACAAGCGATGCGTTGCCGGCGCCAACGCCCAGCGATGTCGCCGTGCGCATCGGCGCCGACCGGGCGGGACAGACGGTTGAAGTGGCGGTTGGGCAAAAGTTCGCGGTCGAACTCATCGGCGTGCCAACCGCCGGTTATCTCTGGGCGCTGGCGCAAGCGCCGGCCTTCGTGAGCGCTGCGGGTGAAGCTTCGGGGCCGACTACCGAAGCTCAGACACAGCCCGACTTCGCCGGCGGCAATCACTGGGAAGTGTTCATGTTTACCGCGACCGCCGCGGGCGAGGGCGAACTGGTGTTCGAACAGCGCCGGCCTTGGGAGAGCAATGAGCCGCCCTCCAACACGTTCCGCGTGAGGATCGTGGCGCGCTAGTGACGCTGCTGCTGCAATTCATCGTCTTTGTAGCTGCACTCGCGGGCATAGTCTTGGGCGCGCTCGGCGCCATCTTCTTCGCCGGAGGCGCGTTCAACCAAGCGCGACCGCGCGACTTCCGAGTGCGCCGGCTGCTTTTGACCGCGCTTTGCCTGTGCGCTGTCGTCGCATCCGCGGCAGCGGGCTTTGTCGGCATTGCCGCAATCGTTTACTACGCTCAGTCATGAGCGAACTCCTCCGCGACGTCTGGTACCTTGCCGCCACATCGGCGGAGTTGAGACGCGGGAAGATGTTCCGCCGCGAGATCCTGGGCGAGCCGGTCGTGCTGGGACGCGACGCCGAGGGTAAGGCATTCGCGCTTCGCGACATTTGCCCCCACCGTTCAGTGCCGCTCTCGGCGGGGCGCATCGCCGATACAGATGGCGTGCAAACCGTGGAGTGCCCGTATCACGGCTGGCGTTTCGGCACGGGCGATGGAATCTGCAAACAAATCCCTTCGCTCGTGGAAGGCCAGCCCTACGAGGCCGAGCGCATTCGTGTGCGGCATTTTCCGACCCATGAGGCGAATGGTATCGTGCTTGTTTACGTGTCGAGCGATGCGCGCTTTGCGGGCGCGCCGCCGCCGGCGCCGGACTTTGGTTTAGGCGACTTCCGCGAACCCAAGTTCGTCATCCACCGCATCTTCGCCGCCAGCATGGACAACGCCGTGGTCGGGCTCATGGATCCCGCGCACGTGCCTTATGTACATAATCAGTGGTGGTGGCGTCCGCCTTCCACCGGCAAGCGGCTCAAGGAAAAGCGTTTCGT
>CAYRHK010000242.1:0-4051 GCA_964423825.1 uncultured Terricaulis sp.
CCTGGAAACCGCGCAGGGTGTGGCGAACGTCGAAGCCATCGCCGGCGCCAGCCCGCGCATGCAAGGCATCTCGCTGGGGCCGGCCGATCTCGCCGCGTCGCGCAAGATGAAGACGACGCGCGTCGGCGGTGGGCACCCCGGCTATCGCGTCATCGCCGATCCTGGCGAAGGGACCCGCACTTCTGTACAACAGGATTTGTGGCACTACACGTTCGCCAAGATGGTCGACGCCTGCGTCATGCATGGGATCAAACCGTTCTACGGACCGTTCGGCGACATCGGCGACGCTGAGGGCTGCGAACAGCAATTTCGCAACGCCTACCTAATGGGCTGTGTCGGCGCCTGGAGCCTGCATCCCTCCCAAGTCGCCATCGCAAAGAAGGTCTTCACGCCCGACGTGGACGACGTGAAGTTTGCGCTGCGCATTCTCGAAGCGATGCCCGACGGCACGGGCGTGGCCATGCTCGACGGCAAGATGCAGGACGACGCGACCTGGAAGCAGGCCAAGGTGATCGTGGATCTCGCGCGGCTGGCGGCGGCGAAAGAGCCCGAGATGAGGGCGGCGTATGGGTTATAGTCTTGGGCGCCCGCACCCAAGGCGCTCGTAGGCGATAGAGAGAGGGCGAACTCGTGATTTTCTGGTTGGCGGCGTTCGCGGGGTTGGTCGTTGCCTATCTCCTGGGTTCCACGCCAACTGGCTATTTGGCGGGCAAATTGCTGAAGGGCATCGACATCCGGGAGCACGGATCGAAGTCTACAGGCGCGACGAATGTGTTGCGGACATTGGGAGCAGGGCCAGCGCTCGTAGTCTTGCTTGTAGACCTGTTGAAAGGTGTGGCGGCGATTGCCTTTGCGCGCTGGTTTTACTCCTGGCTCGGTATGCTACTTTCGCCAACGCCGTCGACGCCGCTCGATCCGCAAAGCTGGGCGCCTTGGTTTGTTTGCCTTGCCGGGTTCGCGGTGTTGCTTGGGCACAGCCGTTCGATCTGGTTGAATTTCTCGGGTGGCAAGTCCGCGGCGACCGGGCTCGGCGTATTGTTGGCGATGACATGGCCAGTTGGCCTGGGAGCGGCTGCGGTCTTTGGTCTGGGCGTGGCGCTTTCTCGAATTGTATCGCTGAGTTCGATGCTTGCGGCGATCGCTGCGATCGCTTTGGTGATAGGCCTGGAACATCCCATGGCTTATCGCCTGATGGTGATCGCGGGGGGCGTCTACGTCATTGTGCTTCATCGCACGAATATTCAACGATTGCTCGCAGGAACCGAGCCGCGTGTTGGGCGCAGCTTCCCTGAGGCGGCCCCACCACCGTAACCGGGCAGCGCTCAGAGTTTCGAAATTTCCAAGCGCGCCAGGCGTTCGCGGCGCTTGGCATAGCGGCCGCCCAGCGGCGTTGTGGTCAAAAATTCGCCGAGGGCTTGTTCGGCCGTTGCGGCGTCGATGGTATCGGCGCCGAGCACGAGCATGTTGGCGTCGCCGTGTTGCCGGGCCCAGGCGGCTTCGATCGGAGTATGAACCAAGGTCGCGCGTATGAATGAGAAGCGGTTGGCGGTCATCGCCATCATCTGACCGCTGCCGCAAATGCCGATGGCGAAATCCGATCGACCGTGCTTGATCTCGGCAACCAGCGCCACAGCGAAATCCATGGCGTCGACACGTTCGGTCGCGCTCTCGGCGCCGAGGTCGTTGACCGCATAGCCATGGGCGGACAGCCAAGCTTTGAGGCGCGCTTTCAGGGCAACGCCGCGATGGTCGGCGGCGATCGCAATCGGCGCGGCGGTCAGCTTGGCGATCAACCCGGCGCGCCGCCTCCAGTGGGAGTTGGCAGCGTCGGGATATCCTGCGCATCGATGCGCACAAGCTCGGCTTGCGCGTCGCGCACGTCGTTAGCGGCGTCGACCAGCTCCTGCAGCGCGATGGTCGATGGCGCCACTTGTGCCCTATAGTTGCGATGAATTTTACCGGGGCTGACATTGATATCCGAGACATCGTCGCTGCTGGTTTGAACTCCCAGGGCTCGCGGCAGCAATGTCAGCTGCGATTGAATGGCGTAAGCGGCGACAACAGGCTCTAGTTGCGCTGTGGATTTACCGCGGATGGTGTCAGCGACCGTGCCGAACGGCAGCGCGACCAAAGTGCGAAACGCCTGGAACGGTCCGACGCGATAGCCAAGTTGTTGGCCGATGGCGAGCTGACGCAAATGCTCGAAGCGCCCCTCCGCCCACTGGTCAACTTCGGCTTCGCTGCTACGATCGAGCGCATTGTCCGCAGCGCGCAAAATTCGCCGCACCGCCGAGCGCACGCGCGCGAGTTCCGAAATCTGCGACTCAATTTCGGCCTTGGTGTCCAGCAATTGCGCTTCGTTTGGCGCTCCCGCCGACCGCTCGTCCTCAGCCAGGGCCGCGTTCACATCATCGAGCACCGCCAGCAACGTTACCTCGGCTGCGTCGGCGCGCGTCTGCGCATCGCGCAATCGCTCGACGTTTGCGGCTAGCGCGCGGCGCCCGTCTGTCAGATCGTCGTATTGTTCGCCGATCCAGGTAGCGCCATATCCGGCGTAGTACTCGACCACAGCCATCGGCCGGCCCTGGAGGTCCTCATAGAAGCTGGGCAGCAAACCCAGCCCTATCCACAAATTGAGCGTTACGGCGGGCGCGCCGGCAGCAGCTATGGCGCCGACGCCGCCCGTGGAAGACGCCCAGGCGAGGTTGCCGCGCGCGTCCAGCCGGTCAGCCACGCTGTCCATCAAAGTGCGCGAACAATGATCAAGCACCGCGCGGATTTGTTCCCGCTCCTGCAGCGCCTGGCAGGCGCCGTGATCGTCGCGCTCCCAGATATCGCTGGTGCGCCATCCGTCGCCCAGGCGCTCGTCCGAGAGCCCCTCGCGCGAAGCTCCTTGCTCTTCAGCGTGCACGCATGGCGCTGACAGCGAAGCCGCTATAGCCATAGCCAACAAGCTGAGCTTCGATTTCATGTGCAATCCCCTGACCCCGCGTTAACCATAATGACGCCCATGGGAGACACAACAATTTCGGGCAAGTTTATGATTAGGCACGCAATTCCGTGGCGTTGCAGAACGCGACAGAGGATCCGGGCGTTAATGGGTATCTTCGGACGCTGTTTCTTCGCATTTGCGGCGTGGTGCGCCGCCGGCGCTGCTACAGCGGAGTGCGTGGCGACGCCTGAGCTTACGCCAGACGCGGCCACGACCGGCGTTGCACGTGACCGCGGCGGGCGCGTGGTTGCGCCGATCAGCGTCAATGGTGGGGGTCCTTATCGATTCATCGTCGACACCGGCGCCAATCGGTCGGTGTTGTCGGCAGACTTGGCGCGGCGCCTGGCATTGACGCCCTCGGGGATGGGCGACGTGCACACTGTTGAGGGCGTGAGCCCGGCGCCGCTGGTCGCGGGCGCTTCCCTCTCGTTTGCGGCATTGCCGCTTGAGAGCCAAGAGATGCCCATTCTGGATGGCGGCGCATTGGACCATGCCGATGGGCTGCTTGGTGTTGACGGGTTGCGCGGCAGGCGTCTTCTGATCAGCTTCGAGCAGCGCTGTATCGAGATCGCACCTTCGCGTGGGGCGCGGCGCTTGCGCGGTTGGCTCGCCATTCCCGGGCGCCTGCGCTTCGGCAATCTGGTCGTCCTTCAGGGTAGGGCAGGGGACGCGCGGGTCAATCTCCTGCTGGACACGGGCTCGTCGTCGTCGCTCGCCAACGACGCCTTGCGCACCGCCATCGATGCCCGCACGCGACGCGCCGAGAACGTACGGGTCGCGACAGCCGGGGACACGCTATCCCCGGAGCGGCTCCTCTATATCCGTCGCTTGCGCATCAGCGGCATGGAGGTGCGCGATGTCACCGCTCTTGTCGGAGGATTTCATGTGTTCGATTTGTGGGGGCTGAGCGAGGAGCCGACGTTGCTGATTGGCATGGATGTGCTCAGCCAAGCGCGCGGGATCGCAATCGATTACGAGCGCGCGACAGTGTACTTTCAGCGCCCGCGGTGAAGCTCACGAACTGAACCGGAAGTGCATCACGTCGCCTTCGCGAACGAC
>CAYRHK010000243.1:0-4006 GCA_964423825.1 uncultured Terricaulis sp.
AAGCGCGAAATGGATCGCTTCGCCGATGTTATGATAGCGCTTGCCGAACGCGTGAATGCTGGCGATGTCGCGCGGTTCAAGGCTGCGCCGACGCTCGCGCCAATGCGCCGGCTGGACGACACGCGCGCCGCGCGTCAACCGAAGTTGCGCTGGAGGCGTGGCGACAATGCGGGCGTCGTGGCCAAGCACGCGGCGGAGTAGGGACGTCAGGGTGGCGATGTTGAGCAGAGAGCGGATCGCGGGTTTCTTCAGTCGCCTCCGAAACTCCCGGCCGAGATTGTTCTCGGCGGGCGCCTCACTGGGGATGGTCTTTATCCTAGGTCTTGCCTACGGCGTTTACGTAGGTGCGCCGCCTGTCATTTACCGAGATGGCTTGCTCTACATCTCGATGCGCGACAACGCGCCGTGGCTTCCGCGATCAGTTCGATTGGGTCTGCAAACGCCGCCGCCGCGAGCTGACGCTGGAGTGTTGTCTTGGCGAGAACTCGCGCCGGGATTGGAGACTGGCGAATTGCCCGTTCTCGCTGGCGGCGAGGAGGTTGATCGCCTCTACCTCACCCGCGTTGACCCGACACGATATCGGTTCGAAATCCATACTGCCGCAAACAATGATCTGAATGCATGGATGCGCGAGCTGAGTCCAACCGCCGTCATTAACGCCAGCTACTATGACAATGCCAATGGCCCGGCGACCCCTGTTCGGATCGATGGACGCTATGCTGGTCCCGCGGACTACGACGCCAGACATGGCGCGTTCGTGGCGTCGGTGGAAAGCGCCCGCATAGTGGACCTTGCTTCGACGGCGTGGCGTGACGCAATGGACGAGGCGGAAACGGCCATGGTTTCATATCCGTTGCTCTTGGATGCAGACGGCGCGAACCGCGCCGAGGAGTCACGCTGGCTCGCCAGCCGTAGCTTCATCGCCCAAGATCGGGACGGTAAGATTATTCTTGGTTCGGCGCCGGAGGGGTTCTTTTCACTCCATCGGCTTGGCGAGTTCATTAGGCGCGCGCCGCTCGAGTTGACTTATGTGCTGAATTTGGATGGCGGCCCAGTCGCATGTCATGGCGTGAGCGCTAGCGGCGTCACGCGCCTGGTTTTCGGCCACGTTGAACTGCAAAGCGATGGTGTTGGCATGCCGCTTCGCGTGTTGCCCGGCTCTCGCGCCTTTCGGTCTCCGATGCCCATTGTACTGGCAGTGTTTCCTCGGGACGAGGCGCCGTAGCGCCCGTGAATGAGTCCACGCCCGCCACCATCGAACTGAAGCTCGAGAGTCTCGCGCATCTGTTCGATCCCTACGATCCGTTCCCGATCCCCTCACGCGATCTTGCCAAGAGCGCTGAGGAATTCATTGTGGGCTGGGCGCGCGAAGTCCCTCGCGACGCCGAACTCAAGATCGTCGTGCACACGCCCGCGCCGGAGGCGACGGAGGTCGCACGCCGCGAGCTCGCTGACGCCATCGCGCGCCACTTCGCTTATCGCGCCGAAAGGGTGACTGGCGACCTGCGCGAGCTTTTCCGGCTCGGTTATGTCGCGCTTGGCGTTGGGCTGACGGTGCTGGCGGTCTGTGTGGTCGGCGGCAGGTTCATCGACGGCGCCTTCGGGTTTGCGTCCTGGGCGCGATTTTTGTCGGAAGGTTTGATTATCCTTGGTTGGGTCGCCAATTGGCGACCGCTTGAAATTTTTTTGTACGAGTGGTGGCCGCTGGTGGAGCGGCGGCGGCTTTACCAACGATTGGCGAAAGCGCCTGTCGAGGTGCTTGCCTGAGCGCTAGATCGGGTTGTCGGCCAGCATGATCCGTGCGCGCGCTTCGGCGAGCGGCCAGAGCGCGCGAGCGGGGGCGACGTCGAGGTCGAAGACCGTGCGCATCTGAAGGAGCATCTCATCGGCATCCGTCATCAACCGCCGCTCTAGGCGATCGGGATAGGCGGTCATGCGCACGGCGTTGCGGATGATCTCGACGCGATCCGGAAAGCGACGTTGCAGGACGACGTTCTGCGTAAACGGCGATAAGTCACTCGACTGCAGGAAGGCGCACATCGCCGTGAGCTGTTTTAGATCGGCGGGTTCGTTGCGGAAATCGAAACTGGGCGCGCCGCAGTTTTGATGGTTATGGAAACGCCACCAGCCGCCGGCTGCCTTCGCTAGACGTGAAACGAAACCGTTCTGGTCGAACTCCTGTTCGATGAGCGGGATGGGTTCGAAGAGGCCATCGCCGAAGCCGACGTCGGCAAGATAGGGCCGATCCAGATCGACCCGCAGCACCAGGTGATTGCCGACGTATTCGTCGCCGATGCGGTCGCGGATGACGCCCCCCGCCAAGCGCGTCACCTCAAAACCGATGGTTTCGAGCGCCCAGGCGAACAGGCCATTCATCTCATAGCACCAGCCGCCGCGGCGCTGGTGGACGAGCTTGTCGAAGATGCGCGCGATGTCGAAGTCGAGCGTTTCGCCGAGCAGAACGCCGAGGTTCTCGTACGGGATGTGCTGAAGGTGCCCGCGATGAAGGCGCGCGAGCGTATCGAGATCGGCGTTTGGTTCGCCGACAAAACCAACACGGGCGAGGTAGGCGGAGAGTTCCATTTCAGAACCAGCTTACTCGGCTTGCCCAATCTGCGCGCACGCGTTCGGTCGGCATCTCTGTCGGCGTGCCTAGGTGAACGAAGCCGGCGACGCGTTCGTGTTCGGCCAGGCCCAAAGCGGCGCGGGCGCGTTCGTCGTAGGCGAGCCAGCCCGTGAGCCAGCAGCCGCCATAGCCCATGGCGTGCGCGGCGATCAGCATCGCGTAGCAAACGGCGCCGGCGGAGAGTTGCTGCTCCCATTCCGGGATTTTTGGGTGCGGCGCTGCTGCTGAAACGACCATCACGCACACCGGCGCGCGTGTGAAAGTCTCGCGCGCCTTCTGCTTGGCGTCGTCGTCGCCGTCGACAATCGCCGCCAGCGCTTCGCCGGCGCGCGCGCGGCCGTCGCCTTCGATGATCACGAAACGCCAGGGGCCTAGCCTGCCGTGATCGGGCACGCGTGTGGCGAGGCGGATGAGCGTGTCGAGTTCAGCGCCGGTCGGGCCTGGTCCGGTGAAATGCACCACCTTGGTCGAGCGGCGGCGCGCGAGCAGCGCCAGCGTCTCGGCGCTCTCGAACACGGCGTTGCAGGTTTCGTTTTCGGCGGGGGCGCTGGGCAATTGGGATGGTGAAAGCGGCATGCGATCCTCATGGCGTGCGGCGCGTGCGAAAGCTAGAGAGGCGCCCATGAACGATGTTTGGGATGAGGACGGCGATCCGTGGATCGTCACAGGCGTCACGCGCGCGTGGGAGAACGCCTGGTTCGTGCTCGACCGCCACGAGGTGATCCATCCGGACGGGGCGCCCGGCGAATACACGGTCATACGCCCGCGCCGCATCGCCGTCGGCGTGCTCCCGATCGAGGACGACGGCAGCGTGCACCTGGTCGGGCAATGGCGCTTTCCGCTGGGGCGCTACTCGTGGGAGATGCCAGAGGGCGGGGCAGAGCCCGGAGAACCTCCGCTTGGGTGCGCGAGACGTGAGCTTGAGGAGGAGGCGGGGCTCCTGGCGGGGAACTACATGAAAATCCTCGAAATGGACATGTCGAACTCACTCTCCGACGAGCAGGCGGTGATTTATCTCGCAACCGGGCTTTCGCCCGGCGCGTACCAGCCCGAGGCAACCGAGGTGCTCAAGCACAAGCGGGCGTCTTTCATGGAGGTGCTCTCTCGGGTGGAGAGCGGCTATATTCGCGATAGCATGACGGTTGCCGGGGTGCTCCGGGCCTACCACATGGCAGTGACGGGCCAATTGCCGGAACGGCTGACGCTCGCCATGCTGACGAATGAAGGAGTGCGATGATGGGCGAAGCTCAGCCGCGCGTGTTTGAGGCCTCCGGGGGCGTCTGGTCGCAATTGCGCGTGGAGGCCATGCAGGCCGCCGCCGAGGAGCCGCTGCTGGCGTCCTACCTGCACGCGGCCATCCTGCACCACGACAAGATCGAG
>CAYRHK010000244.1:0-3987 GCA_964423825.1 uncultured Terricaulis sp.
GCCATGCGCCACGCGCACATCCTGGGCGCCAAAGAGCCGCTGATGCACCGCTTGGCCCCCGCCTTGGTCGCAGAAATGGGTGATGCGTTTCCGGAGTTGAAGCGAGCGCAGCCCGTAATTGAGGCGCAGCTGTACGAAGAGGAAGAGCGATTCCGCCGCACGCTGGCAAACGGCCTGAAGCTGCTCGAGGACGAACTCGCGAACCTGAAAAAGGGAAAAAATCTCTCTGGGCGCACGGCGTTCAAGTTGTACGACACGTTCGGGTTCCCGCTTGATCTCACGCAAGACATCCTGCGTGGCCGCGGCCTCGAAGTAGATGTGGCCGAATACGACAGGGCGATGCAGGAGCAGAAGGAGGCCGGCGCCGCGAGTTGGAAGGGCTCAGGCGAAGCTGCCGGCGAGGAGGTGTGGCTGAAGCTCGCCGACCAGGGCGGCGCCACTGAATTCCTGGGCTACAATGAGGAACGCGTGTCGGCGACCTTGCTCGCGATCGTCGAGAAGAGCGCCGTCGCAAAGGGGCTTTCCGGAGCGGCGGACGCGGCGCTGATTTTCGATCGCACCCCGTTCTATGCCGAGAGTGGCGGCCAGGCCGGCGATCAAGGCGCCATCCATTTCGAGTCTGGCGCCGAGTTCGTCGTCGACGACACCCAGAAGCGTGCGGGGCTTCACGTGCAGGTCGGGCGCCTTAAGGGCGGCAAAATCAAACCCGGAGACAAGGCGGAGCTTCAAATCGATGCTGCGCGGCGCGCCCGCATTCGCGCCAATCATTCCGCCACGCACTTGTTGCATGCGGCGCTGCGCAATGTCCTGGGGCCGCATGTGACCCAAAAGGGGTCGCTGGTGGAGGCAGACTATTTTCGCTTCGATTTCAGCCACGGTGCGCCCGTGAGCGCGGAGGAAATCGGCCGCATCGAGGACGAAGTGAACGCCGTCATCCGTCAAAACAGCGAAGGCGTGATCAAGGAGATGGCGCCCGCGAAGGCCATCGAGGAGGGCGCGCTCGCGCTGTTCGGAGAGAAGTACGGAGACCGCGTGCGGGTGCTGCGCCTGGGCGAAGCCCTGAACGCGGAAGGCAAGCCTTATTCGGTCGAACTCTGCGGCGGCACGCATGTGAAGCGCACCGGCGACATCGCGGTGTTCGCGGTGCTCTCCGAGATCGGCGTCGCCGCCGGCATCCGCCGCATTGAAGCGGCCACCGGAGCGGCCGCCCTCGCGCACCTGAAGGCGCAGGGCGCGCTTGCGAAGGCGATCGCAACCAGCATCAAAGCCCCGCTCTCGGAGGTGAGCGAGCGCGTCAACGCATTGGCCGAAGAGCGACGCAGGCTCGAACGCGAATTGACCGAGGCCAAGAAGAAGCTGGCGCTTGCGGGCGTCGGCGGGACTGCCGCGCCGGCAGGGCCGGAGCAGGTGGCGGGTGTAGCAGTATTGGCGCGCGTGCTGGTGGGCGTTCCGGCGAAGGAGCTGCGCGGCCTCGTCGACGAAGGCAAGCAAACCATTGGCTCTGGTGTGATCGCTTATGTCGGCGTCGAAGACGGCAAGGCCGCGCTCGCGGTCGGCGTAACCGATGACCTGAAAACCAAGGTGAGCGCTGTCGATCTTGTCAAGGTAGGCGTCGCGGCGCTCGGCGGCCAAGGCGGAGGCGGGCGCGCTGACATGGCTCAGGGCGGGGGCCCCAACGTCGACGCGGCCAACGACGCGCTGGCTGCTGTCCGCGACGCGCTCAAGAGCGCGCTGGCGTGAACGACAAGGTCCAACACGAACCCTCTCCCCCCTCGCGGGGGGGCGACGCGCCGTGTCGACGGCAGAGTGAGGGGGCGCGAGCAATCGCGCAGACGCCTGGTGCGTTGGGTCACCCCCCGCCCCCTACACCCTCCCCGCAAGGGGCAGGGGAGGTCACCTATCGCTCCGCGTCTGTACAAGATGCCCCCGCGCTCGCGGTGTTCATGGCGCGCACGTTCGCCGAAACCTTCGGTCACCTATATCCGCAAGAGGATCTGGAGGCTTATCTCAAGGCTTCATATGACGTCGAAGTGACGGCCGATGAGCTGGCGGACGCCAGCGTGCGCTATCGCCTGGCGCTGCTCGACGGCGCGATCGTCGGTTATGTCATGTGGGGTCCGCTGGAGATCGAGACCAACACCCAGCGCCCGGCGCGCGAACTCTATCGACTCTACGTCGATGCAAGCGTGAAGGGTAGGCGTGTCGCGCAGGCGCTCATGGATGCGGCGATCGCCGAGATGCGCGCTGACGGGGCAGAGGAGATTTGGCTCAGCGTCTGGGAAAACAACACCCGCGCGCAGGCTTTCTACAGGCGCTATGGCTTCGAGCATGTTGGCGAGCACAAGTTCATGGTTGGCCGCATCGCAGACCGCGATTTCCTCTGGCGTCTGAGGTTTTAAGCCGGTAGGCGCCGCGCGCCGAGCCAAGGCGCCGATTAACGCGGCCGCTCCCATTGCACCCAGGCGCCATTCTGAGCGTACTCCGGCGCGAGCATGTCGGCGATCGCGGGCGCGATCTGTTCGGGTGTTGGCAATGTCATGGGATCTTCGCCCGGAAATGCCTTGGCGCGCATGGCGGTGCGAGCCGGACCAGGATTAAAGAGATTTGCTCTGATCGGCGTCACCGTCAGTTCGGCGGCGTAGCATTGCACCAGCATATCGAGCGCGGCCTTGGTGGCGGCGTAGGGCCCCCAATAGGCGCGCGGATTGCGCGACGCGCCCGAGGTGACGAACACGGCGCGCCCGGCGTCGGAAACGCGCATCAAAGGATGCATCGCGCGAATGAGCCGCCAATTGGCGGTGAAATTGACGCCGATGACTTCGTCCATCATCGAGGGCGTGGCCTGGTGCGCTGGCGTTAGCGCGCCAAGCGCGCCGGCGCACGCCGCCAAACCATCGAGCCGGCCGAAGCGCTCGAAAAGCGCCGCCCCCAATTGGTCGATGGCGGAGAACTCGCGCAGGTCCATCGGTGTCAGCGTGGTTTCACCGCCCGCGGAGCGGATATCGTCGTCCAGCGCTTCGAGCGCCTTCTGGCTGCGCGCGACCGCGACGACGCGCCAGTTGCGTCGCGCAAGTTCGATCGCAACCGCGCGGCCGATGCCACGCGATGCGCCGGTGACGAGCGCGATGCGCCGATCTTGCGTGCTCATTCGGGTTTCGAATCTGCCAGGAGTGAGAGCTGCACTTCGCCTTCGCCGCGCTCCGCGGCGTGGTCGGTGAGCGTCGTGGGATAGTCGCCGGTGAAGCAGTGGTCGGTGTATTGCGGATCGGCGTTGTTGCGTTTCTCCTCGCCCATCGCCCAGTAGAGGCCGTCGACGGAAAGGAACCCCAAAGTGTCGACCTCCAACTGTTTGCGCATTTCGCCTTGGGTCATCTGCGCCGCCATCAGGTCCTCGACGCTAGGCAAATCGATGCCGTAGAAGTCAGGGAACCTGATCTGCGGCGAGGCGCTGCGAAAATGCACCTCACGGGCCCCAGCTTCGCGCACCATCCGCACGATCTTCTGTGAAGTGGTGCCGCGCACGATGCTGTCGTCGACCAGAACGACGCGCTTGCCATTGAAGACGCCGGCATTTGCCGAGTGCTTCAGACGCACGCTAAGTGCGCGGATTTCCTGTTTCGGCTGAATGAACGTGCGCCCGACATAATGGTTGCGAATGATGCCCAGTTCGTAAGGGAGCCGGCTCTCGGCGGCGTAGCCCATGGCCGCAGGCACGCCAGAGTCAGGCACCGGCACCACCACGTCGGCGTCAACACCGGTCTCTCGCGCCAACCGCACGCCCATGCGCTTGCGGATGTCGTACACCGAGCGCCCATCGACGATGGAATCGGGGCGCGCGAAGTACACAAACTCAAACAAGCAGGGGCGCACCCTCCGGCGCGGGAACGGGAAGAAGCTCTCGATCTTGGCGTCCCCGCCCTTGCCGCGGGAAATGGCAATGACCTCGCCCGGCTCGATGGTGCGCACGAAGCGCGCGCCGATCATGTC
>CAYRHK010000245.1:0-3985 GCA_964423825.1 uncultured Terricaulis sp.
CCTATCTGCGTGTCGGCGTGAAGAACGGGGGCTGCGCGGGCATGGAATACGTCATGGACTATGCCGAGACGCCCGAGACGTACGATGAATTGGTCGAAGACAATGACGTGCGCATCCTCGTAAAGGCGGACGCCGTGATGTTTCTGCTCGGCGCCGTCATCGACTATGAGGCGACGCTCATGTCCTCAAAGTTCGTATTCCGCAATCCGAACCAAACCGATGCGTGCGGCTGCGGCGAGAGCGTCACCATCGAACCAGCCAAGGCCGAGCTCTGATCCATGAGCGAGAGCTTCCACGAGTTCGTACGGGAGCTCTTTGACGGCGTTGGCTCTGTTCAGATCAAGCGGATGTTCGGCGGGGCAGGCGGCTATGCCGACGGCGTCATGTTTCTGTTGCTAGCGGATGACGCTATCTACTTAAAAGTGGACGCCTCGCTTAAGGCGGAGCTCGCAGGGGCTGGCAGCGAACCGTTCATCTGGGAGCCCCATGCCGGTCCGCGATCTGGCGAACGCATCGAGATGGGATATTGGCGCCTGCCCGATGCAGCCCTCGATGACCCCGAAGAAGCCGCACGTTGGGGAAGGAAGGCGCTCGCCGTCGCCAAGTCCGCCAAGAAGCCCAAAAGAGCGACGCCGCCGTCGCAGACCCCGGCGCGCACTAAGCGCCCGTGAAGTTCGCCGGCCGCTTCTGCAGGAACGCGCTGACGCCTTCGACGAAATCAGCGCTATGGCCGGCGTGACGCTGCGCATTGCGCTCCGCGGTCAACTGCGCCGCCAATGTATTGTCAGCGGACTCCCACGCCAGTTTTCGGATGAGCCCTAAAGCGCGCGTCGGGCCGCGTGCGAGTTCTTGCGCCCGCTCCATGGCAACGTCCATCAGGTGCTCATCAGGCACGCACCGGTGAATGAGCCCCCACGCTTCCGCCTTTGCGGCGGGCAGCTTTTCACCCAGGAGCATGAGCTCCATGGCGCGCGCCCTGCCGATTAGGCGTGGAAGCATGAAGGTGGAGCCGCCGTCCGGCACAAGCCCAATGCGCCGAAATGCCTGCAGGAAATAGGCGCTCTCTCCGGCGAACACCAGATCGCACATAAGAGCAAAGCTGCACCCGATGCCGGCGGCGGGGCCGTTCACCGCGGCTACAATCGGGATCGGGAGCTCGCGTACCGTCAGAATGAATGGGTTGTACTGCTTCTCGAGACGATCGCCCGCGTCGATGCGTCCGCTTTCGTCGACCGCCCGGCCTTCACCGCTGGAAAGGTTCGCGCCGGAACAGAACCCGCGTCCCTGGCCAGTGAGCAGGGCGCAGCGTGCCTCTGCGGCCGCCGTTCGGAGTGCGTCCGACAACTCGCGCACCATCAAGGGGTCGGCAGCATTCAGCGTGTCGGGATCCGACATGACGACGCGCGCCACTGCGCCGTCCAGTTCGTACTTTACCTTTTGCACGCGGACCTCCTGCCAAAGTGGCCAGGGATGCTAGCGTGAGGGACCAGCCTGGGGAATGGCTACGCCACGTAAAGCACGGGGGTCTGGTCCGTTGTGACCTGGTTTCGCCCGTTGCGCTTGGACGAGTAGAGGCAAGCGTCCGCGCGCTCTATCAGCCCTTGGGGCGTGTCTGACGCCTGTAGGCGTGCGATCCCCATCGACACTGTCACCTGCCCGAGATCTTCGTTGGTCGACCGGCGGCGCAGGCGTTTCGCCTGAATTGCAGCACGAAGGGTCTCTGCGGCTTGCGCCGCCGCCGCTCCGGTCAGCCGCGGCATCACAACCGCGAATTCTTCGCCCCCGTAACGTGCGACCAAAAAGTCGGGTCGCGCGTACGCCTGGAGTGCGCTGGCGAGAAAACGGAGGATCTGGTCGCCGGTGTGGTGTCCCCAGGTATCGTTGAAGCGTTTAAAGTGATCGACATCGCACAACATCAGGAAGAGGTCGGTCTTGTGAGCGCGAGCCTCATCGATACGCAGACGCAGTGTCTCGTCGAACATGCGGCGATTGGCGAGGCCAGTAAGCGCGTCAGTCAAGGATTCGATACGCACAGATTCAAGGTTGGCGCGCAGCGAGTCCACCTCGCGTGTCGATCTTTGCAGTTGCTCGTTCAGTTGTTGGTTATGCTGCGCCATGTCGATGGTCGCGGCCGCTAGGCTTGAGACGACTTGACGGATTTGTTCGGTCGATAACCCGCTGTGCAGATCGTTTGCCGCAGACTCTAGCGCACGCCCGTAGTCGCCGGATTTTTCATCGGCGCTGCGCAAGAAGTTCACCACATCCGCGAGGTCGCGCGCCAACTTGTTACTGGCGGACAATATCTGCGCGGAGGGATCTTCTGGAGCGCAAAAGCGCCCGTATAGGTCAGCGTTGAAGGTTTCGCTAAACGCCTCGCCCGATTGGATGCGCCCATCGACGGCCTCTTTCAAAGCCGCAGTCGGCGCTGCACGATATGTCAGCCACACCTGATAATTGGGACCAGTGGGGGGAATGCCATAAGCGCGCATCAACTCAAGTGTCTCGCGCGCCAAAGCCGCCCCGGTAGGCCCCAGCATCTTAGCTTCCAGTTCAGTCACCGGTTTCCGCCCCAGATTCTTCCACCAAGCGGGACGCTAGGCAGAGGTTATGGACGAGTGGTAAATTACAACCGCACAGTGCTGATCGATTGTTGCGCTACGAAAACGAATGTCCAATCTCCGTTACCGGGAGTACGCCAATGAACAAGCCAGTCATCCCTAACGTAGAGGAAAGCAGAGCGCGCATGCAGCACGTCTTGGACGTCCAGAGGCGCGCGCATGTCGCCAAGGGCGCACCGGATGGGCGTTTGCGCAAGGATCGCCTTACGCGGTGCATTGAGTTGCTGCTCGCGCACGAACAAGAGTTCGTCGACGCCATGAACAACGATTTCGGATCTCGTTCCCCTGACTTGAGTCGTTTCGCGGATATTGCCAGCGCCATTGGGCCGCTCAAGCTAGCGCGCACCGAACTTGATGCTTGGATGAAGCCGCAGAAGCGCAAGGTGTCGCCGGCAGCGCTTGGCGTCATGGGCGCCAAGGCGGAGGTTCGCTACCAGCCCAAGGGCGTCGTCGGCGTGATGACACCCTGGAACTTCCCGGTGCAGTTGGCGTTTGATGCGATTGCAGGCGCATTCGCGGCCGGTAACCGCGTGATGTTGAAACCGTCGGAGTTTACGCCCGCGACCTCGGCGCTGTTGGCCCAAACCATAGATCTCTATTTCGACGAAGACGAACTCGCCGTGAGCCTGGGCGGGCCCGACGTTGGCGCCGCTTTTTCATCGCTGCCGTTCGATCATCTCATCTTTACCGGCGCCACGTCGGTGGGTCGTCACGTCATGCGCGCGGCGGCGGAGAACCTGACGCCGGTGACGCTCGAACTGGGCGGCAAGTCGCCGGTGGTAATCAGTCAAAGCGCCGATCTCGCCAAGACCGCCGCGCGGGTGATGATGGGCAAGACCATGAACGCGGGCCAGATCTGTCTCGCCCCGGATTATGTGTTGGCCCAGAAGGACCAGGTCGATGGCTTCGTGCGCGAAGCCAAGGCCTCCGTCGCCAAGATGTTTCCTACCATCAAGGACAACGCCGATTACACGGCGATGATCAATCAGCGCCATTTCGACCGCGTGCGCGAGCTCATCGATGATGCGCGCGCCCAGGGCGCCGAAGTCGTCGAGATCAATCCCGCCGGCGAGAGCTTCGCGCAGCAGGAGCACCGCAAAATTCCGCCGACTCTGCTGCTGAACGTCACCGACAAGATGAAGGTGATGCAGGAGGAGATTTTCGGGCCGGTGCTGCCGATCGAGACTGTGGCGGACTTCAGCCAAGCTATCGGTGTCGTCAACGCGCGCCCGCGCCCTCTTGCGGCCTACTACTTCGGCGAAGATGAAGCTGAGGCGGAAGCACTGATCACGCGCACCACCTCCGGCGGCGTCACCATCAACGATGTGATCTTCCACTTCGCCATGGACGATCTGCCGTTCGGCGGC
>CAYRHK010000246.1:0-3955 GCA_964423825.1 uncultured Terricaulis sp.
CGAGGGGAATGATCTCGACCTCGCGAACCAGCTGCTCGCGCATGTTCATGGTCTTGATGTAGTGCGTGGGCACGCCGATCGCGTTCAGGTTCTGCATGATGAACCCGCTAATCTGATTGTTGATGACGCCCTTGCCTTCCAGGATGGCCTTCTTCTGAGCGTTGAAGGCGGTAGCGTCGTCCTTGAAATACTGGATGAGGGTGCCCGGCTCGGGGCCCTCGTAGAGTATCTTAGCCTTGCCTTCGTAGATCTTTTTGCGGCGGGACATGGGGCGGGCCTCCTTTGGGCGCGCTGCGCGACCCTTGGCGCAGTCAGGGCCGCGCCGACGGAATCGCCCGCCCGCGCGCCTGAACGGCAATTTAGGAGGAAAGCCTCTGCGCCACAATTGCCGCAGGCTGTTGGGGTCCGCACGGTTGATTGGGCGCGCGGTCGATCCTATTCAAGGCTGAAACGGAGACCCTTCGCCGATGAATGAATTCGACGACCGCAAACGTGCCGCTGAAATGAAATTTCAACTAGATCAAGAGCTTGAGTTTAAGGCTCAAGCCCGCCGCGCCAAGCTGGTGGGCTTGTGGGCGGCAAAGTTGATGGGACTTACTGACGACGCGGCCGAAACTTACGCCAAGTCGGTGGTCATGGCCGATCTAGAAGAAGCCGGCGCCGAGGACCTCTTCCGCAAGATCCGCGCCGACCTCGATCTCCATGCTGTGCAGCTTTCCGACCACCAGATCCGGGTGAAGATGGACGAGGCGCTGGCCGAGGCACGGGGGCAGATCCAGGCGGGGAGTTAGAGGCCAAACACCCTTCGAAAAATCTCATCCACGCGCGCGAAGTGGTGGGCGTCGTCGAAGCAGGCGGCGAGGGTTTCGGGGGAAAGCTTGGCATTGATGTCGGGATCGGCGCGAAGGCGATCGAGGAGAGCAGTCGGCGCGCGTGGGGCCGGCGCTCGCCAGACTTCCATGGCGCTTTTCTGCACCAACCGATAGGCATCCTCGCGCGACACGCCCGCCTGGGTCAGCGCCAGCATCACGCGCTGCGAATTGTACAGGCCGCCGAGCAGCGCCAGATTGCGCGCCATATTGTCGGCATAGACGACGAGCTTTTCGATCACGCCGGCCATGCGATGCAGCGCGAAATCCAGGTGAATGGTGGCGTCGGGGCCGATGCCGCGCTCGACGCTTGAGTGAGAAATATCGCGCTCGTGCCAGAGCGCGACATTTTCCATCGCCGGGGTGACGGCGGACCGTACAAGCCGCGCCAGTCCGCAAAGGTTCTCGGTCAATACCGGGTTGCGCTTGTGCGGCATCGCCGAGGAGCCCTTCTGGCCGGGTTCGAAGTATTCTTCGGCCTCCAGCACTTCCGTGCGCTGCAGGTGGCGGATTTCGGTGGCGAGGCGCTCGATGCCAGCGGCGACCACGCCAAGTGCTGCGAAGAACGCGGCGTGGCGGTCGCGTGGGATCACCTGAGTAGATACTGGCTCCGGCACGAGGCCGAGCTTCTGGGCGATGTAGCCTTCCACGCGCGGGTCGATCTGCGCGAAGGTGCCTACCGCGCCGGAAATGGCGCAGGTGGCGATCTCGAAGCGCGCCATATGCAGGCGCTCGCGATTACGCGCGAACTCGGCGTAGTGGCCAGCGAGCTTTAGGCCGAACGTCGTCGGTTCGGCGTGAATGCCGTGACTTCTGCCGATGCACGGCGTCATCTTGTGCTCAAGGGCGCGCGCCTTCAGCGCCGCCATGACGCGTTCGCAGCCGGCGATGAGCAGGTCGCTGGCGCGCACGAGTTGTACGGCGAGGCAGGTGTCCAGCACATCGCTTGAGGTCATGCCCTGGTGGGCGAAGCGGGCGTCCTCGCCGACATGCTCGGCGACGTTCGTCAAAAAGGCGATGACATCGTGCTTCACTTCGCGCTCGATGGCGTCGATGCGGTCGACCTCGAACTTCCCCTTGGCGCGGTAAGTCTGGGCCGCGCTCTTGGGGATGACGCCCAGTTCGCCCATCGCCTCCATGGCAAGCGCCTCGATCTCAAGCCAGATTGAAAAGCGCGACTCTGGCGACCAGATCGCTGTCATCTCAGGGCGGGCGTAGCGTGGAATCATGGGGCGCTTGTAGCGCCCCGGTTCGGCGCGGTCACGCTACCCAGTCGCGCTTCAAGGTGCGCGCCGAGAGCAGGAAGTGCAGTCCCGCCCACAGATACCCACAGACGCCGATCATCATGGCGTACCTTAGGCCTGTTGCGGTCGCCGGCGCACAGACCGCGATGTCTGCCCCAGCGGGTATCGTCGGCGGTGGGATTTCGCGCCCGAGCAAGTCGTATTCGTGGTGATCCAACCCACGGGCCGCGGCGCTCATATATTCGCAGATGCGGGCGCTGAGGCCTGCGGGTTCAAGCGCTTGGTTGGCGAAGAAGTCACTGAGTGCGCCGATCACCGGCGGACCCATGCCGTAGCCGATAAGGTTGACGATAAAGAGCAACACTGCGACGGCGGTCGCGCGCATCAAGGGCGCGACGACGCCTTGAGTGACTGCATACATCGGACCGAGATAGAAATAGTGGACGATTGCGGCGATCATGAGCGCCGGCATCGCCAGCCAAATGTTCGGTAGGACGAACGACAGTAGGTAGAGAGGCGTTGCAAGTGCAAAACCCAGCGCAGGCAGCCATGCGAGCGCGTTTGGATGACGGCGCGAGATGCGGTCCGCCAGGAAGCCGCTGGCGAATGTGCCGATTGCGGCGCATAGCCCGAGGATCACGCCGATGATTGTGCCTGCCTCAAACAGCGAGAAGCCGTGCACGCGGATCATGAAGTTCGTCAGGAACTGGCCGACGCCATAGCCAACAAAACTCGCCAGCGCCGACCCGAAAGCGACATGCCAAAAAGTAGGCTTCGCGGCTAGCGCCCCGAGCGCTGCGAGGAAGCTCGGCGCATCGGCGTGTGACGCCGTGCGCGGCGGTTCTTTGACGGTGAGCTTGACGACGATCGCGAGTAGAACCCCAGGCACGCCTAGCAGCATGAACGCAATGCGCCAGCCGTCAATCTCGGCCCAAGCAGTGTTCGGAAAGAGGCCCAAAAGCCCAATCGCGCCCAGCCAGTCTCGCAGGACTTCGCCGTTGAGTTCGGTGGCGATCCAGGACCCGCCAACGGCGGCGATCATCGAACCGATCGGGATCCCGAGCGCGTATATCGACAGCGCCGATGCGCGGCGGTCCGATGGGAAATAGTCCGAGATGACAGAATTCGCCGGTGGCGTGCAGCCCGCCTCGCCGATCGAGACGCCGATGCGTGCGAGGCAGAGCTGCAAATAGCCCGCAGCGAAACCGCAGGCCGCAGTCATAGCGCTCCAAAGCGCGAGACAGATTGCGAGGATTGTCATCCGCTCGCTGCGTTCCGCCAAGCGCGCGATCGGGATGCCCAGAAAGGTGTATAGGACTGCGAACATCGGGCCGCCGAGCAGGCCGAGTTGGAAGTCGGTCAGCCCGAATTCGACCTTTATCGGTTCTCCAATGATGCCGATGACGACGCGGTCGATGAAATTGAAGGTGTACACAATGAGCAAGGCGCCGAGGACATAGGCGCGGTAGCTCTTGGTTCCGTAGCCTTGAAAGGCCGGCGCCGCTGCGTCGGTCATGGTGTGGCGACCCTCCCCGTTTGGGGAACACTTTGACCGGTGCGGGACAGGTGTCAAACGCCGATCTCGGCCCAGGCGAACCGACTAGAGCAGGCCCAGGCTCTTGAAGCTCGCGACGCCGTCGCGGCCGACGACGATGTGATCGTGGACGCGCACGCCTACGGTTTCGGCGGCGGCGATGACGTCCTGAGTGATCTCGATGTCGGCCGCTGAGGGCTTGGGATCGCCGCTCGGATGATTGTGCACTAGGATCACGGCGGCTGCTGAATGCTCCAGCGCCCTGCGGGCGACCTCGCGTGGGTAGACTGGCGCATGATCGACTGTGC
>CAYRHK010000247.1:0-3950 GCA_964423825.1 uncultured Terricaulis sp.
CAGGGCGGCGCGGTCGAGGGGCGTGTCCAGAGACCTCGGCGACCGGCTTAGCGGCCCCATTTTGGGGCTCATGACGATGATTTTAGGATTGGCAACGCGACTGCATGTCTGACGGCAACGAACAGAAAGACTCTCCTACCGGGCGCAAGCCGCTCACGCTGAGCCGGACGACCACGTCTGGCACGGTGCGCCAAAGCTTCAGCCACGGGCGCACCAAGCAGGTGGCGGTTGAAGTGCGAGAAAAGCGCTCGATCAACCGGCCAGGAAGTGCGAGCGCGCCGGCTGCTCCGGCGGCCGGGGCGGGCGTGCCACCGCCACTGCGGCCGCGCGCAACATCGGCTGCGCCGAAGGCAGCTGAGCCTGTGAAGCCCCTTTCGGCTCGCGGCGGCAAGGACATCACCGACGATGAAACGCGTCGCCGCGAGGAAGCGGTACGGCGATCGTTGGCTGAAAAGGAAGCCCGGGAGCAGCGCCAGCGCGCAGAAGAAGAGCAACGGCGCGCCCTGGAAGACGCGCAGAGGCGGAAGGCGGCAGAACTTGCGGCGCAGGAAGCCGAGGCGGAAGCGCGTCGTCGTGCTGAGGAGGAGGACGAGCCCGCTGCGGTTGCGCCGGCTGCGCCCCGAACTGCGCAGCCTACGCCATCGTCAAATGGAACCGGCGCGTCGCCACGTGGCGTTTCGCCTGCGGCGAAGACGCCGGACGTGCTCGACGAACTGGGTGGTCGGATCAAGTCGGCGCGCAAGCCGATGCCGGCCGCACCGGTGAAGCCCACCAAGA
The DNA here is from genome assembly GCA_964423825.1 of uncultured Terricaulis sp. GTDB lineage: Bacteria > Pseudomonadota > Alphaproteobacteria > Caulobacterales > Aquidulcibacteraceae > Vitreimonas. The sequence goes on from CAYRHK010000247.1 coordinate 778, forward strand.
AGGGCGAGCCCAAGCGCCGCGAAGGCAAACTGACGCTAGACATGGTTGAGCGAGAGGTGGCGGGCGACGACGACCGCGTTCGTTCTCTCGCCGCCTATCGCCGCGCGCAGCAAAAAGAAAAGGAGCGGCGCGCCAAGATGCTCGGCGGCAGCGGCGAGCGTGAGCGTATTACGCGCGAGGTGATCATCCCTGAGACGATAACGGTACAGGAACTCGCCAACCGCATGGCGGTGCGGGTTGCTGACATCATCAAGTTCATGATGCGTCAAGGCCAGATGCTGAAGCAAAGCGATGAGCTTGATGCCGATACAGCGGAACTTGTCGCCACTGAGCACGGACACTCCGTGCGCCGGGTGGCGGAGTCCGACGTTGAGGAAGGCCTCGCCGGCGCCATTGTCGATACCGACGAAAACCTCCTCCCGAGACCGCCGGTGGTGACGGTGATGGGGCACGTCGATCACGGCAAGACTTCGCTCTTGGATGCATTGCGGGAAACCGATGTCGCGGCTGGTGAAGCTGGCGGCATCACGCAGCATATCGGCGCTTACCAAGTGCGCCTGAAGGATGGCCAGCGCGTGACGTTCCTGGACACGCCGGGCCACGCGGCGTTTACGGCGATGCGCGCTCGCGGCGCTCAAGTGACGGATGTGGTGGTGCTGGTTGTGGCGGCCGACGATGGCGTCATGCCGCAGACGATTGAAGCCATTAACCACGCACGAGCGTCCAATGCGCCGATAATCGTGGCGATCAATAAGATCGACAAGCCGGATGCCAATCCGACGCGTGTGCTCACGGATCTGCTGCAGCACAATGTGATCACGGAAACGCATGGCGGCGACACGCTAGCGGTCGAGGTGTCGGCGCTGAAGAAGATCGGCTTGGACAAGTTGGTCGAAACGATCCTGCTGCAGGCCGAAGTTCTGGATTTGAGGGCGAATCCCGATCGACCCGCGGAAGCGACGGTCATCGAATCGAAACTCGATCGAGGTCGAGGAACTGTGGCGACGGTGCTTGTGCAAAAAGGCACTTTGAAGCGCGGCGATATTGTTGTCGTGGGGGCGCAAATGGGGCGCGTTCGCGCGATCTCGAACGAGCGCGGCCAGGCGCTAACCGAGGCGGGGCCCTCCGAGCCGGTGGAAATCATGGGGCTGGAGGGCGTCCCAGAGCCTGGCGACACGCTCAATGTGGTGGAAAACGAAAACAGAGCGCGGGAGGTTGCGGCCTACCGACACCGCACCAAGAAGCGCGTGGCTAGCGGCGGGCCTGGCGTGAGGACGTCGCTTGAGTCGATGATGGCGCGTTTCAAAGATTCGAGCGCCAAGGAGTTGCCGGTTCTTGTGAAGGCGGATGTCCAGGGCTCCGCCGAGGCAATCGTCGGGTCGCTTGACAAACTGGCACACGAAGAAGTGCGAGCGAGGGTGGTGCTTTCGGGCGTCGGCGCCATCAACGAATCCGATGTGCAATTGGCCAAAACGTCGGGCGCGCCGATCATTGGCTTCAATGTGCGGGCCTCCAAGGAGGCTCGCGACCTTGCCGAGCGTGAAGGCGTCGAAATTCGCTACTACAACATTATTTATGATCTTATCGACGACATCAAAGGCGTCATGTCGGGCATGCTCGCGCCGTTGTCGCGCGAGACCTTCCTTGGGAACGCTGAGGTGTTGGAGGTGTTCAATATCTCAAAGGTTGGGAAGGTGGCTGGCTGCAGGGTCACGGATGGCGTGGTGCGCAAAGGGGCGAAAGTGCGCATCTTGCGCGACAATGTCGTGATACAAGAAATGGGAATTCTCACTACGCTCAAGCGCTTCAAAGATGAAGTGAACGAAGTTGTCACCGGGCAAGAATGCGGGATGAGCTTTGGCGCGTTCCAGGATATCAAGCAGGGCGACACCATCGAGTGCTTCAACGTCGAAGTGGTGCAACGCTCGCTTTGAGGCCGTCAATGCGGATTGCTCTCGCCCTTTTCTTGGCATCGAGCTTGGTTGCCTGCGGTGACGGCGGCAACGCCGGGGAGGCGGCGCGAGAGCGTTCAGTGACCGTGGTGGAACCTGAAACGCGCGTCGATACGGTGCCCCAAGAGGAGCCGGCGGTCGCGCGCTCGCAGTGGCGCGCGGCGAGCGATAGCGCGCGGGCGATGACCGGCAATTTGCGCGTGAGTCTGGAGGGTGCGCGCGGGGGGCCCGTGATCTTCGCGTTTGCCAACGGGATCACCATTACGGCGCAGCCGTACGATGTTACTCCGGCCAACAGTCGCTCCGGCGTCGGAGGTCAGAGCCTCGCGGCGGTGCTGGGCGGCGATCCGCGCGTGGACGTTTATCTCTACCGGGTTGAGAATGAGAATGTGAGCGCGAGCGCCGTTCGTGGCGGCCTTTGCGGCGAGGCGAGCACGCGTCACTTGGCCGTGAGCGAATTCGTCGACGGCAGCGGGCGGTGGGTGTTTAAGGTCGCGGCGTTCAGTGGCGAGGCGCGGCCGGCGGCGGGCGCGGATCCGGGATTTTGCGCTTCCTACGGCTACGTGGCGCAATAGAGTCTGAGTTCAATGAAGCGCAGCGGCAAAGGACAAGGGGGTGCGCCCTCGCAGCGGCAATTGCGAGCTGGAGAATTGGTGCGCCATGCGTTGGTCGACATCCTCGCTCGTGAAGACCTGCGCGATCCTGAACTCGTCGGCGTTTCTATCACCGTGGGGGAAGTGCGCGCTTCGCCAGATCTCAAGCACATGACGGTTTTCGTGTCGGCGCTCGGACCAGCCGATCCTCGCGCGATTGCGCAAGCGTTGACGCGCAGCTCGGGTTTCTTGCGCGGGCGTTTGGCGCGGGCGGTCGACTTGCGCTTCACGCCGGAGCTGCACTTCCAGGCGGATGTTTCCTATGATGAGGCGCGTCACATCGATGAACTGCTAGCGAGTCCCGAGGTGGCGCGTGATTTGAAGCGCGAGGACGAGGAATGAGCCGGCGCAAGAAGGGCGATGACGTTTCCGGCTGGGTGGTGCTCGACAAGCCCGAGGACATGACCTCGACACACGCGGTGTCGGCGGTAAAGCGAATCTTCAACGCGCAGAAGGCCGGGCACGCCGGGACGCTCGATCCGCTGGCGTCCGGCATTCTGCCGATCGCGCTAGGAGAAGCCACCAAGACCGTGCCGTTGCTGATGGATGCCGAGAAGGCCTATTCTTT
>CAYRHK010000248.1:0-3918 GCA_964423825.1 uncultured Terricaulis sp.
ATGGATGCCGAAGATCTCGTTCACGACGATGATGGCGGGACGGCGCTGCTGACCCTCGGGGCGCGCGACATAGGCGGGCAATTGGTAGCTGCCCGCGCCCATAAACGTCACATCTTCGATTATGAGGCCGTCGCTCGGCGTCACGACGGGCACGGCGGCGGCATCAAGTGCGGCGACGGCGTACCCAGAAAAGAATGCCGAACTCACAAACAGACGGCGGCTTGGCTCTGGATTTCCCTCTGGCGTGTCGAGGCGCATGGCGTTCGTCCTCCTCTGCTCGCTGCCGAGTGCGTGGCGCTTGCAGTTGTAATGGATCGGCGCGAAGCTTTGCGCCAGAGGAACAGCGGGGGTACGTATGCGCCTGTTTGCGATGACCGTGCTGGCGAGCTTGGCGATGGCGGGGGCGGCGGCGGCGCTGCCATTTGATCCCGACCAAGCGACGCGGGCTTGGCTTGACACGATTTCACCCGAATACGTGGCGCGCTCCAACGCCTATTTCACGGGCGGGTACTGGATCGAACTGGCGAACGCCGGGCTTTCGATCGCAGTAGCGGCGCTGCTGCTTTTCACCGGGTGGGCGCGGGGGGTGCGCGCCTGGCTGGAACGGACAGTGAAGTGGTTTCCACTGGTGGCGCTGGGCGCTTCCTTCTTCTTCCTGCTGGTGTCCACGGCGCTCACCTTCCCCTTCGCATACTACGTGGGGTTTGTCCGTGAGCACGAGTACGGGCTCGCGACGCAAACATTCGGCGATTGGTTCGGCGAGCAGCTGATTGGCGCCGGAATTGGGTTGGTGCTCGGCTCGATATTTCTGGCCGTCTTGTACATGATCATACGCGCCGCGAAGAACACGTGGTGGATCTGGGGTTCGGCGGTGTCCATTCTGTTCGCCGGCGCGCTGATCATGGCAGGGCCGGTGTTTATCGACCCACTCTTCAACAGCTACACTTCCATGGAAGACGGACCGCTTAAACAAGAGATCCTAGCCATGGCGCAGGCCAACGGCGTACCCGCCGACGATGTGTACGTAGTGGACACGTCAAGGCAATCCAATCGAATTACGGCGAACGTCGCGGGCCTGTTTGGAACGACGCGCGTTGCGCTTGGAGACAACCTCTTGACTCGGTCGAGCCCCGAGGCGGTGCGCGCGGTGATGGGGCACGAGCTGGGACATTACGTGCTTGGCCACATCTACTCGATCATGGTCATGATGGCGGGCATCATTCTGTTCACGTTCGCCGTCGTGCACTTCGGATTCAGAGTGCTCGCGAGGAATGAGCGTTGGGGCATTCGTGAGATTTCTGATCCCGCTGGCTTGCCGCTTGTAATGCTCCTGATTGCCGCAATCGGGCTGCTTACAGCGCCAGTTCAGCGAAATCTGATTTATTTCCACGAACATCAGGCCGACATCTTCGGGCTTAACGCGGCGCGGGCCCCAGACGGGTTCGCCGAAGCAGCGGTGCTGCTCTCGGAGTATCGCAAGATGGAGCCCTCCCCGCTTGAAGAATGGTTCTTCTACGATCACCCATCGGGCTGGAACCGCGTGCACATGGCAATGGTTTGGAAAGCCAGCGAGATCGCCAATGGGCGACTGGAGAACACGCCGGGCGGACCGCCGGAAGGCTGGCGGCCGGACTTCGTGGTGTCGCGAGAACGCGAGACCGCTACGCCGGCGCCGGAACCGTCACCCGCCGCACCGTGAGATTGATGCGGCCGCCCTTGGGCAAGAGCCGCGAGGTGCCCGGCAGGATGCGGTCAACGCCGTGATAGGCACGCCGGCTGGGTCCCGCGAGCATACAGACGTCTCCGGAGGCAAGGCGTACGCTTGAGGTGGGATCGGTGCGCAGCGTGCCGCCGATGCGGAAGAGCGCGGTGTCGCCGAGCGAGACCGAGAGCACAGGCGCATCCCAGGCTTGTTCATCGCTGTCAACATGCAGGCCCATGCGGGCGTCGCTTTCGTACAGGTTCACCAAACATGCCTCGGGGGGCGCGAGGTAACCGCTCAGCTCTTGCCAGAGTTCAAGGACGCGGGGCGGGATATCTGGCCAGGCCCGTCCGGTTTCGGGGTGGCAGGGCTGATAGCGGTAGCCCCCCTCCCTGTCGGTGACCCAGCCAAGCGGGCCGAAGTTGGTCATCCGCACGCGCATGGGCTGGCCGGTCTTAGGCATGCGCGGGATGTACCAGGGCGCGATCCGCAGGCGGTCGAACACGGCGTCGCGCAGCCCTTCCTGCTCGGCGCGGCTCAGGAGCCCGGGCCACAGCTTGAAGCCGCCCATATCTGAGGCCGCCTTGTTCATGGCATCGCTTGTTCGAGTGCTTCGGTTTCTTATTTGTTCCTAGTCGGAGCGGAGGGCAACAGCGAGGGGGTCTATTTCCCAACGCCGAATGCGGTTAGCAGGCCCAGGGAGGCTTGCAGGTTGCCGGCGATACACCACATGAACCGCAACAACAGGCCTGGAGCTTTGAGGGGGCGAAGGGCCGCCAACCGAACTTGAACGAAGACCAGGACGCGCGCTTCGGGGACGCCCTCATCAGGGGTCCGCTTTGGCCGGGCCCGCGCCGCTGAAGAGGAGTGAGGACTAAGACATGGGCAAAGTGATCGGCATCGACCTTGGCACGACCAATTCGTGCGTCGCCGTCATGGAGGGCGGCCAGCCCAAAGTGATCGTCAACGCCGAAGGTTCGAACACAACGCCGTCGGTGGTGGCATTCACCGAAGGCGGCGAGCGGCTGATCGGCATTCAGGCGGTGCGCCAGACCGCAACCAACCCTCAATACACGTTCGCCGCGGTTAAGCGGCTGATCGGACGCTCGTTCGACGATCCGGTCACCAAGAAGGACGCCGAACTCGTTCCCTACAAGATCGTGCGCGGGCCAAATGGCGACGCCTGGATCGAGGGTCGTGACAAGAAGTACGCGCCGTCAGAGGTTTCCGCGTTCGTACTGCAGAAGATGAAGCAGACGGCGGAAGATTATCTGGGCGAGACGGTCACCCAGGCAGTGATCACCGTACCGGCCTACTTCAACGACGCGCAGCGGCAAGCCACCAAGGACGCTGGCCGCATTGCCGGCCTTGAGGTGCTGCGGATCATCAACGAGCCAACGGCGGCCGCGCTAGCCTATGGTTTGGATAAGACCTCGCAGAACAAGACTATCGCCGTGTACGATTTGGGTGGCGGCACGTTCGACATATCGATTCTGGAGATCGGGGACGGCGTGTTCGAAGTGCGCTCGACGAATGGGGATACATTCCTCGGCGGCGAAGACTTCGATATGCGGATTGTCAACTACATTGCCGACGAGTTCAGGAAGCAAACCGGCGTTGATTTGCGGCAGGACAGGACTGTGGCGCTGCCGCGCCTGAAGGAAGTGGCGGAACAGGCGAAGAAAGAGCTCTCGTCACGCACCGAGTTCGACGTCAACATTCCCTTCATAAGCATGGACGCAAGCCGCAATCCGCTCCATCTCAGCATGAAGCTGACTCGAGCCAAGTTCGAGAGCTTGGTCGACGATCTCGTCCAAAAGACAATCGGTCCGTGCAAGGCCGCCCTCAAGGATGCGGGCCTCTCGGCCAACGACATCAAAGAAGTGGTGCTGGTTGGCGGCATGACGCGCATGCCGAAGATTCAGCAAGTGGTGAAGGAGTTCTTCGGGCGGGAGCCTCACAAGGGCGTAAATCCCGACGAAGTCGTTGCGGTGGGCGCGGCGATCCAGGCGGGCGTGCTGCAGGGCGATGTGAAGAACGTCGTGCTCTTGGACGTGACGCCGCTCTCGTTGGGCATCGAAACCCTCGGCGGGGTGTTTACCCGCCTCATCGAGCGCAACACCACGATCCCGACCAAGAAGAGCCAGATTTTCTCAACGGCGGAAGACAATCAGAACGCCGTGACCATCCGCGTGTTCCAAGGCGAGCGCGAAATG
>CAYRHK010000249.1:0-3904 GCA_964423825.1 uncultured Terricaulis sp.
TTCTGCATTGCGCCTATGATGGACTGGACTGACCGGCATTGCCGGGCGTGTCGACGTCAGTTGACGCGGCGTGCGTTGCTTTATACCGAGATGCTTACCGCCGATGCGGTGATTTACGGCGATCGTGAGAGGCTGTTGGGGTTCGATGCAGTCGAACATCCCGTTGCGCTGCAGCTGGGCGGCAGCGACCCCCCGAAGATCGCCCAAGCGGCGGGCATTGGCGCAGCATGCGGCTACGACGAGATCAATATCAATGTCGGATGTCCGTCAGACCGTGTGCAATCCGGGCGCTTCGGCGCTTGCCTGATGCGAGAGCCCGCGCTGGTGGCGGCGTTGTGGGCGGCGGCGCAGGATGGAGCTGGGAGCGTTCCTGTCACCGTCAAATGTCGCATCGGCGTCGACGAGCAGGAACCGTGCGAGGCGCTGTTCGCGTTGGTGGACGCGTGTGTTCGCCGAGGGTGTACAACTTTCATCGTCCACGCACGCAAAGCATGGCTTTCGGGTTTGTCGCCGAAGGAAAATCGCGAAGTTCCCCCGCTCGATTATGCAATCGTGCACGCGTTGAAGCGCGAGCGGCCTGAACTCCAGATCGTATTGAATGGGGGGTTGCGCGATCTCGATCACGCACTTGCAGAGCAAGGTGATTTGGATGGCGTCATGCTCGGGCGCGCGGGGTATCAGAATCCAGCGATTTTGCTCGACGTCGATGAGCGGATTTTTGGCGTCGTGGGCCCGGCGCCTTCAAGGACGGCGGCGGTGTTGGCGCATTTGGCGTATATCGACGCGGGGCTCTCGCGCGGAGCGACCCTCCATGCGATGACGCGACATATGCTTGGATTGTTCAACGGCCTGCCGGGAGGAAGGCTATGGCGGCGGGTGTTGTCGGAAGAGGGCGTGCGCGCGGGGGCCGGTGTGGATGTGGTTGAGCGGGCTCTGGAGCGGGTCATGCATGCCCAAGGCGCGCGCGGCGTCGAGCGGGACCTTTAGTTCAACAGCGTGTAGGCCGTGACGATCGCGCCGATAATGAGCGCCCAGATTGCCAAACTGACGATGGCGCGGGCCCCGTCGCGGGGGACACGGTAGAATCCGTAGCCCGCTCCGGTCACCAAGAGCAGCGCCATCAGTAGGTAGACAAGGCGCGGCACGTCCAGATTTTCGGGAAACCAGTCGGGGCGCTCCGATGCCACGATGGCGAGCGCGACAAGCCCCAGCACAAGCATAATGCCAGGTAACGCGCGGCTCATTGGGCGCGGCTCATTGGGCGGGCCCGGCGCTGGCCAAGCGTGCTGGCAGCCGCGCCATGATGGCCAGGCGTTCAGTCTCCTGGAGCTGGCCCCAGGCGGCGATCTCCTTCAAGGTGCGGCCACAGCCGATGCAGATGCCGGTTTGACCATTGACGGCGCAAACCTTGATGCAGGGCGTCGACGGTGTTGGCTGCTCCATGAGAGTGTTTTATCGGACGGTCGCGGGGGAGGTGGCAAGTTCACGAGATTGTGTATATCGAATAACGATAAAAACTTGCCACTGCCGGCAAGCCATGGGAGGGTTCGCATCCAGTTCGGGGGCGTCCGGCATCTGAGCCGTCAGGGAGGCCACGATGATTAGAGTTGTGATCATCGCTGGCGCAATCAGCGCGCTGACATGCGGCGTGGCTGCGGCGTCGGAAGGCGAGATCGAGTGTCAGTCAGAGGATGCGCGCAGCGAGGAGCGCGAGCGGGTCGCGTCGATGCCGCCGTCGCCGCAAGCGGTGGCGCGGCCGAGCGAGGGTGCGCGCGTGATGGCGGGGGCGCCGACGCAGCCGATCGCGCCGCGGCGCCGTAACGGCAAGACCATTCCCGACGCTGAGTTGATAGGACCACGCGGCACTCTATAGTCTCGCGCGGCGTATCAATGCGCGCGGATGAGATGAGCTGTCGTCATGGATCTTGAGTTTTCGGTCGAAGAGATTGCGTTTCGCGACGAGGTGCGGGCGTTCATCGAGCAGAATTATCCCGCGCACCTGAAGGGCAAGGTGCTGCGCGAAGACCTGTCGAAGGAGGATTTTCTCGCTTGGCACAAAATTCTCGGCAAGAAAGGTTGGTCGGCGCCGGCATGGCCGGTTGAGTACGGCGGTACAGGATGGACAGCGACGCAGCGCTACATCTGGCTTGAGGAGAATGCGCGCGCGGAGACCATTCCGCCGCTGCCGTTCGGCGTCTCCATGGTGGGGCCGGTCATTTATACGTTTGGCACTCCGGAGCAGAAGCAACGCTTCCTCCCTGGAATAGTTTCCGGCGATGTGTGGTGGTGCCAAGGGTACTCCGAACCCGGCGCCGGTTCCGATCTCGCGAGCTTGAAGACGCGCGCGGTGCGTGAAGGCGATCACTACATCGTCAATGGACAGAAGACCTGGACGACATTGGGCCAACACGCCGATTGGGGCTTCTTTCTTGTGCGCACCAATACCGAGGCGAAGCAACAGGAGGGAATCTCGTTCCTGCTGATCGACATGAAATCGCCCGGCGTGACGGTGCGGCCGATCAAGATGCTGGACGGCGGTTACGAAGTGAACGACGTGTTCCTGGACAACGTCAAAGTGCCCGTCGATCAACGCATCTACGAGGAGAACAAGGGATGGACCTGCGCCAAGTTCTTGTTGGCGCATGAGCGTGCGGGGATCGCCGGCGTGGCGCGTTCGAAGCGCAACGTCGAGCGTCTGAAGAGCATTGCCAAGGCCGAGGTCGGCGACGATGGCCGGCCCTTGATCGAGGACGCGGATTTCCGCCGCAAAGTAGCCGAGTTGGAGATCGACCTCGCGGCGCTGGAGATGACGGAGTTGCGTGTGCTGGCGCGTGAGCAGGCAGGTAAGGGTCCCGGACCGGAGAGTTCGCTGCTCAAGATCAAGGGCACCGAAATTCAGCAGCGGCTTACGGAACTTACACTTGAGGCGGTGGGTAATTACGCGCTTCCTTACACGCGTGAAATGGGTGGAAACGAGTTTGCTGTCGGACCGGAGTACTCGCGCGCGGCGGCGCCGGTGTACTTCAATTGGCGAAAAGCTTCGATCTATGGCGGCTCGAACGAGATTCAGCGCAACATCATCGCCAAAATGGTGCTGGGTCTGTAGCGCTGCGGACGCGGCGGGACGTTCTGTGCAGGTGCGGTTGACAGAGTGTGTCGCTCTGCGCTTACAGTGGCTGTAAGCATCCCGTCCTTCTACGTCCGCTGTCGATCCTGCGGCGGAACAAACAACGCTGAACTTTACACCCAGCGCTGATCGCGCGGGTGTGGCAAGGTACGAGGGACGGGATGCCTTCCGACGATCCGCAACCCGCGCTGTTGCTTGACGATGGACGCCCCATCGCGACCGCCTATGACGCCGCCACTTACCTGGGCGTATCGTTGGGCAGGCTTTCAAGCGCGCTCTATACCGCGGGCGACAACAAGCGTTACCGCGCCTTCGAGATTCCGAAGCGCACGGGCGGCATGCGCCAGATTCATGCGCCGATTGGGTTGGTGCGCGAGTTGCAGACAAAGCTCGCGCCGGTGCTGCTTGAGCGCTATCGTGCACACCCGGCTGCGCACGGCTTCTTGAGGGAGCGCGGCATCCTCTCCAATGCGAGGCTGCACGTTGGTCAGCGGCTGGTTCTGAATATCGATCTCGAGGATTTCTTTCCGAGTGTGAATTTTGGGCGCGTGCGCGGCCTCTTCATGGCGGCGCCGTTTCAACTGGGACCGGCTGCGGCCTCGGTGTTCGCGCAACTGTGCACGCACAAGAATGGACTGCCGCAAGGTGCGCCTACGTCGCCGACTTTGTCCAATTTCGCGGCCGCCGATCTGGACCGCCGGTTGACGCGGCTGGCGCGCGAGAACGGGGTGCGTTACTCGCGTTACGCCGACGACATCACGTTCTCGACCAATCAGA
>CAYRHK010000250.1:0-3886 GCA_964423825.1 uncultured Terricaulis sp.
TGTCGCGCAAGATCAGGCTGCTGGCGGCTTTCGACCACCGCGACATCTTCATCGATCCCAACCCCAAGGATTGCGAAGCGGCGTGGAAAGAGCGCAAGCGCCTATTCGACGCGCCGCGGACATCCTGGAACGACTACAACAAGGCGCTGATCTCCAAGGGCGGCGGTGTGTTCTCGCGTAGCCTGAAAGCCATCGATGTCACGCCGGAGATCGCCGCGCTCACGGGGCTAGCCAAGTCGCAGGCGACGCCGACGGAACTCATGCACGCACTGCTGAAGAGTTCATGCGAGCTGATGTGGTTCGGCGGCATCGGCAATTACATCAAGGCGCGCTCCGAGAGCCATGCCGATGTCGGCGACAAGGCCAACGATGCGATGCGCGTCGATGCCGAGGACCTCCGCGCGCAAGTCATAGGCGAGGGCGCAAATCTTGGCGTCACCCAAAAAGGCCGCATTGCCTTCGCTCGCGCGGGCGGGCGCATCAATACGGACGCCATCGATAATTCAGCCGGCGTCGACACCTCCGACCACGAGGTCAATATCAAAATCCTGCTGACCGGCGTGATTGGCGCGGGCGCCTTGAAAGCTTCGGACCGCGACAAGCTGCTGCAATCCATGACTGACGAAGTCGGGATGTTGGTGCTTGAGGATAACTACGACCAGACCGGCGCGCTGACGTTGGCGCAGGCGAGCGCCGCCGCTGACCTCGATAGTCATGAGCGGTTCATGCAACGCCTGGAAGCGGCGGGAAAGCTGGTGCGCGGCGTCGAAGGATTGCCGAGTTCAGCGGAAGTGGCCCAGTTGCGCGCAGCCGGACACGGCCTGACGCGCCCGGAACTCGCCAAGCTCATTGCCTACGCCAAGATCGATCTGTTCGACGCGCTGGTGGCCTCGCAGGCGCCGGACGATGACGCGTTCAACGAAACTCTGAAAGCCTATTTCCCCAAGCAGCTGGCCCCCTACGAGTCGCACATGCGCAGCCATCGTCTGCGGCGCGAGATCATCGCGACGCGCCTGGCGGACGATGTGATCAATCGTTGCGGACCATCGTTCGTGGATAGAATTCGGGACGTGTCGCGCGCCGAGCCGGTCGCCATTGCGCTGGCTTTTGAAGCGGCGCGCCGCATCTTTGACATTGAGACGTTGGTCGAGCGCATCAACGCGCTGGACAACAAGGCGCCGGCCGCTGCCCAGGTTGCGCTGCATCAAGCCATTGGCGCGGCGTTGCGGCGCACCACCATGTACTTGGCGCGCAACGGCGGCTTCGACCGCGCGTCGCCGGCGCTGGTGCGCGACGTGGTGGCCTTCTATCGCGAGCCGGTTAAGGCCCAACGCGCCAATATTCGCGAAGAGCTGAGCGCGGTGGAGCGCACCCGGTTCGATGGTCGGCAGGCGGCGCTCGTTGAACTCGGCGCGCCGGCGGAGCTCGCCGCCGACGTGGCTTTGTTGGCGCCCTGGACGACCGCGCTCGATGTCGCGGACTTGGCGCGCCGCGCGAACTGGCCGGTGTTGCCGGCTTCGCTCTTGCATTGCGCGATCGGCGCCGAGTTCGGCCTTGACGCGTTGCGTGAAGCGGCGAACGGGCTTTCGCTCCAGGAGCATTGGGATCGCCTGGTCATTCGCCGCGCCGCGGAGGACTTTGCCGAGACACAGCTGAACCTAGCCGAGGGAGCGGCCACCGGTCTTGGCGCCCCCCCGCGCGATGTCGATGCGGCGTGGGCGCGCGAAGCCGCGCAAACTTGGATCGCCGAACTCGGCCAACCGGCGCAACGCGCAAGGGCGGCGTTCCAGGAATTGGGGGGGCAAGGGTCTTGGACCTTTGCCAAGATCATGCTGATCGCGGCGGAGCTTAATGCGCTGGCGGCTTCGGCGCGGGCGCGCTGATCGCCTCGATCAGATCGCGGAGGAGGGCGTGCTCGCGCGCGGTGGCGGCGGGGTTGAAGCGCACGCGCGGATCGGTGGCGAGCGGATCTTCGAAAGCATGCGTGGCGTCGGCGAAGTAAGCGATCTCGATAGGCACGCCTTGGGCGCGTTGCCTTGCCAATGCGGCGCGCGGCGCGTTCGTGCCGACAATGTAGTCGCGGCCGCAAACTATCGCGGTTGTTCGTGGCGATAGCCGCCAGTCGCGGCGCCCGGCGTAGCTGCCGACGCCCGCGTACGGATAGACCAAAAGGGTCCCGGCCAATCCATTGAGCGGTTCCTGCGGCAAGGCGTCGAGGCCGGTTGCGCGCGCCATCTCGGCGCCGGATCGAAGCGCCAGCGCGTCCATGATGGTCCAGGCGCCATGGCTCCAACCAGCCGCAATGATGCGCTCCGGATCGATCCAATCCTGCTGTCGCGCCCATTTCATTGCCGCGAAGAGATCGCCGGCGCGTTCGCGTCCCTGCAAGCGAGCGCCCGTGCACACGGTGGCGAGTGCCGCGAGACGGGAGATGCGACGCGGTGCGTAGGAATCCACGATGATGGCGCCCGCGCCGCACGAAACCGCGACGTCCGCTACCTCCTCAAGGAACCTTCGAGGGCCGCCGCAGCCGTGCAGCATGAGCAATGCCGGGACGCCACGCTCGCTTTGCGGCCTGTGTACCGTGAGGTGGGCCGCCACTTCTTCAGTCCACTGCGCGAGCGTATGCGCCATTGCCGCTCCTAGGCCCGCGTCCTGAAGGTAATGATGGAATTGAGGCTGAATTGAGCGGCGACGACGACGATCATAGAGAGCGCTTTACCCAGATAGGCGTTGAACCCGATGACCTCGACGAGCACGTGCAACGTTGCAGAGCCGAGGATGTAGCCGGCCAGGCCGACGGCGGAAAAGACGGCCAGGCGTCGCCATGGCGCATCGAGAACGCGAAAGGTGTAGGCGCGGTTGAGCGCAAAACTCAGAAGCAACCCGCACGCAGCGCCCACGAGATTGGCGAGCTGATAATGCGCGCCGAACCTAAGCACCATTGTGAACACCGCAAAATCGAGCGTGATCGCAGCCAAGCCGCAGAGTGCATACACCACGAAGCGCCGCGCGACCGGAGGTAGCGCCGCATAGATGCGTCGAGCAAGATCAGGGGCGCGCCTGAGCATTGCGCCTCAGTGCCGAAAGTGGCGCATGCCGGTGAACACCATGGCGATCCCTGCGTCGTCGGCCGCCGCCACGACTTCATCGTCTCGGATCGAGCCTCCAGGTTGGATAACGCACGTGGCGCCGGCCTCCACCGCTTGCAGCAAGCCGTCGGGGAACGGGAAGAAGGCGTCCGATGCGCACGCCATGGCTTGCAGCTGTGACGCGGGGAGGTGGCCGGCGTCGACGGCCTCTCTTGCGCGAATGGCGGCGATCCGAGCCGAGTCGCGCCGATTCATCTGGCCAGCCCCGATGCCGACCGTTTGGCCGTTTTTGGCGTACACGATGGCGTTCGACTTTACGTGTTTGCAGATCGTGAACGCGAACATCATGTCGGCGAATTGCGCGTCCGTTGGCGCCTTCTTGGTGACGACCCTCAAGTCCTCGCGTGCGATGCGCCCGGTGTCGCGATTTTGCACCAAGAAGCCGCCGGCTAGCGAACGAAACTGCGGCGCCGATGCGCCGGGGTCGGGCAAGCCGCCGGTCAGCAGCAAGCGCAAATTCTTGCGCCGCGCAAAAATCGCGAGCGCGTCTTCGTCGGCGTCGGGCGCGATGACGACCTCGGTGAAGACTTGAGTGATCGCCTCTGCCGAAGCCTTGTCCAGCGCCATGTTGGCCGCGACGATGCCGCCGAAGGCCGAAACCGGATCGCAGGCCAGCGCGCGCGTATAGGCATCGTGCAAGTCCTTGCCGGTGGCGACGCCGCAGGGATTGGCATGCTTGATGATGGCGACCGCCCCGCTCGCTTTGGGATCGAACTCGGCGACCAACTCGAATG
>CAYRHK010000251.1:0-3886 GCA_964423825.1 uncultured Terricaulis sp.
CGCCCGGCAACAGAAGCCGGGGATTTATCCCTCGGGTTCTGTTGACGCTGGCGCCAAACGAATAAATACGCCCGGCAACAGAAGCCGGGGATTTATCCCTCGGGTTCTGTTGACGCTGGCGCCAAACGAATAAATACGCCCGGCAACAGAAGCCGGGGATTTTTCCCCGGAGATTCAGCGTGCAGGAAAACCTTCGCACCGGCCATTGCTTCTGCGGCGCGGTTCGCTTCGCGGTCCGCGGCGAGCCGAAGTTCATTTCCAATTGCCATTGCGAAAGCTGCCGGCGCGCCGCCTCCGCGCCGTCTTTGACATGGGCGGGCTTTTTGGACGCTCAGGTAGAGATCACCGGGGCCGCGCTGCGGGAATATTCCTCCTCGCCAGGCGTAGTTCGCTCGTTTTGCGGGACATGCGGCTCACCCATTTCGTTCCGCGGCCAACGCTGGGCAGGCGAAACTCACCTCGCGGTGTGCGCCTTCGACGACGCCGCCGCGATGGCGCCGACTAGCGATCATCTCACCGAGGAAAAACTGCCTTGGGCAGCGTTGCTGGGGCGCGCCGAGGCGCGCTGAGACGCTTATCCACAGATGTTGCGCCGACGTTCGCGCACTACGCGAGCAAGACATGCGCAAACGCGCCAAGTTCGCCTGCCGCCATTAAGCATTCACGCGATTTCGCGCTTCATGCATCATCAATTGACGAGGCGAAACGAACGGCTAAGTGTGACGCGGGATGACGGAGACGTGGGCGTGGCCGAAGAGATGATCGCATACGAAAGCCTGATGCAGGACGCGCTCCGCACAGTCGTGCGCTCAGCCCTGCAGCAATCCACGGGCCCGCACGGCATTCCCGGCAAGCACCATTTCTACATTACCTTCAGAACTCGCGCGCCCGGCGTCGGCCTCGCCGACCATCTGCGCGCGCGCTATCCGGAGGAAATGACGATCGTGCTGGAACACCAGTTCTGGGATCTCGAGGTTTATCCTGATCGCTTCCGCGTCATCCTGAAATTTTCCGGACAGCCCCAACCCATTACTGTGCCTTTCGCGGCCATTACGCGCTTTTTCGATCCCAGCGTGAAGTTCGGCTTGCAGTTCGACCAACATCTCGATGAGACGCGCCTGGCGTCTGGCGACGATGCAACAGCGGGCCACGTTCAAGCCATGGCGCCGCCGGAGCCGCGCGCCGGCGACTCCGCTGGCGTGATCAGCCTCGACGCTTTCCGCAAGAAGTAGCTAGAGCTCCCGGCGGCGCGCGTGCAACGCGATGCGGTCGCGCTCGCCCGGCCGGCGCTCGCAAAGCAGGCGCGCGATCTGGCTGTCGTCAAAGAACACATGCCCCTTCAGCGCATCGAGCAGCGCCTTGGCGAGGTTGTCCAGATCCAGGCGCGGCGTTTCGCCGACATATTCCATGATCAACTCCACCTCGAACTCGCCGTAACGCGGGCGGATCTCGAACTCCTTGCGGAAAAACTCGTAGACCAGCGGCTTATAGTAGCGCGCTTGCGTGGTGACGCCCTCGATGGCGATCTCCACGCCGCTCGCGAAGGCGCGCGCCCGCACCTTCCCCCTCCCGATCCAACTTGACCCTGCCGCGCTCATGAGCGCCTTATGCGCGAGCGCGAACGGGTAGTCAGCCCCGCGCACTGGAGGGGACCATGCGCCTAGCGGGCTTCGTGGCGACGATTTTCGCCGCCCTGACTCTGGCTGCGACCGCCACGGCTCAAACAACGCCGCCCTCAGTGCTTGATCGCGACCGCGTAGAGGCCTTCATGAGCGGCGCCGCGCGCCAGGCGATGCGTGACGACCATATCGTCGGCGTCTCGGTGGCGGTAATCGAACCGAGCGGGATCGTCATGACCCGCGGGTTTGGCCGCGCCGGGACTGAGCGCCAAGTCGACGCCGACACGCTCTTCCGCATCGGCTCCATCTCGAAAACCTTCACTTGGATCGCCATCATGCAATTGGTCGAGGCGGGCGAGCTCTCACTCGACGATCCCATCAACGATCACCTGCCGGAAGCGCTGCGCATTCCCGCTGACGGTTTCTCTGAACCAATCCTGGTGCGCCACCTGCTGACCCACTCCGCCGGCTTTGAAGACAGCGCGCTCGGCCACCTCTTCGTCAATCGCCCCGAAGCCGTGACTTCGCTCAGCGCCTACCTCGCGCGCTATCGCGTGCGTCGCGTGCGCCCACCGGGAGCGCTTTCGGTGTACTCGAACTACGGCGCGGCGCTTGCTGGCGCCATCGTCGAGCACGAGAGCGGCCAGGACTGGGCCACGTACGCCGAAGCGCGCATCCTGCGTCCACTCGGCATGGCCAGTTCGACGTTCCGCGAAGGCTACAGCCCCGAGATCGCAAGCGCGAACGCCTTGCCAGCGCCGGCGCCCGCGGAGGTGCTCGAGCGCATCTCCGAGGGCTTCCGCATGGACCAAGGCCAGATGCAGGGCGCGGGCTTCGAATACATTATGCAGATCGCGCCCGCTGGCGGCATGTCGGCCAGTGCCCATGACATGGCGCTCTACATGCAGGCGCTGCTCGATCCCGCCCGCATGGCCGCCGCCGGCGTGCTGAGCGAAGCGACCGCGCGCCAGCTGCGTGAACCGATTTTCGCCAATGACGAGCGTCTGGGGTCATGGCGCCACGGCTTCATGACCTTCGATCTTGGCGGCGGCCGCTGGGCTTACGGCCACGGCGGCGACACCATCTATCAGCACTCGGAAATGCTGGTGAGCCCTGAACTGGGCTTCGGCCTCTTCGTCACCGTCAACACGACGGCGACCTTCTCGCGCGCGCCGGCTTCGCTTGCCGAAGCCTTCATCGCGGAATTCTACCCACCGCCGGCGCCAACGCGAGCCCAGGTCGCGATGGCTGAAAGCGCGCGCTACGCCGGGACCTACAGCAATTTGCGTCGCGCATTCCACCGCACGGAGGCAGGCCTCTACCGCGTCTTCGGCGCCGTCGAAGTGGCGCCCGCCGATAATGGCGATCTGATCATAGCCGGCGGGCTCGCGCCGCAACGGTTCATCCCGCTGGGAGACGGCGTCTACCAAAGCGTCGACGGGGTCAATCGCATCGCCTTCCGCGAAGTCGATGGAACCATGCGCATGTTCGACCCCTTCGGCCTCGCGCCCGCCGATCGCATCGGCTTCTTCGAGTCCGCGAACTGGCTCAATCTGATCATGGGCCTGGGGCTGCTTGTGGCCGTTTGGGGTGTCTTCGCGGGTGTGCGCCGCGCCTTCATGCGGACAGAGTCGTTGGGCGCCTTGGCGTTCGACGGCCTGTGCCTCGTCTGGCTCGCGGCCCTCTCCACGACGTTCATCGCTATGTCGCCCTGGCTGGCGCCTGACCAAGGCGTGGTGCTGTTCGGTTATCCCGGCCAGATCTTTCCCATCGCCTGCTGGATGTTGGCCGGCGCCGCCGCGGCGACGGTCCTGGCGGTTCTTCTGGCACTGACGCTCGCACGTCCCAAGGACTGGAGTTGGCTGCGATGGACCCGCGCTGGAGCGGCGATCGCGGTGTTCGCGGCGCTTTCAGTGACGCTTTGGGATTGGCGCTTGCTGGGCTTCTCCGGCTTCTGAAGCATGCGCCTGCGGCTCCATGCTGCGCTTGATCGCCGACGCGGGCGCCCATATCGGAAATGTGAGAGGCACCCCCATGAGCACGCGCACCGAAACCGACACCTTTGGCCCGATCGAGGTCGAGGCCGATAAGTACTGGGGCGCGCAGGCACAGCGTTCGCTCGGCAATTTCAAGATCGGCGAAGAGAAGATGCCGAAGCCGGTGGTCCGCGCGCTCGGCATCGTCAAACGCGCCGCCGCCGAGACCAACATGGCGCTGAGCCGGCTCGAACCCGCGATCGGCAACGCCATCGTGCAAGCCGCGCAAGA
>CAYRHK010000252.1:0-3861 GCA_964423825.1 uncultured Terricaulis sp.
CTGCCGGCGTTCTGGGCCGGCATCTATTATTGCGACGCAGCCCTCGAAGCGGCGTGGTCGCTGGTGCGAAACTGGACGGCTGAGGATCGCGAGGCCTTGCGCCGCGCCGTGCCGGTGCTGGGTCTACGCGCGCCGATCCGCGGCGCCAGCGCGCGCGAGATCGCGCAAGCGGCGTTGGCGATTTCGCGCCAAGGCTTGAAGTCGCGGGCTCAAACGGATCGCGCCGGCGAAGATGAGACCCATTTCCTCGCCGAACTCGAGGACATCGCCTCCTCCGGCGTGACGGCGGCGGAGCGTTTAATCGAGCGCTACAATACCGAATGGGGCGGCGACGTGCGGCGCGTGTACGAGGCGTGCGCTTATTGAGAGCAAACGGAGCGCGCGTATGTACATCGTCTATGGTGATCGCAAGTCGGGCAATTGCTACAAGGTCGAGTTGGCGCTGAACCAGCTGGGCCTTCCGTACGAGTGGCGCAACATCGATGTGCTGAAGCGCGAGTCTCGTACCGACGCGTTTCTAGCGATGAACCCCAATGGCCAGGTGCCGCTGTTGGTGACGGGAGACGGCGATGCGCTGCCAGAGTCGAACGCCATTTTGTGGTATCTGAGCGAAGGCAGCGATCTCATTCCGGAAGACCGCATGACGCGCGCGCAGATGCTGCGCTGGATGTTCTTCGAGCAATACACCCATGAGCCCAACGTCGCGGTCGCGCGCTTCATCGTGCGTTATCTGGGCCGCCCACCCGAGCGCGAGGAGCAATTGCAGCAAAAGATCAAGGGCGGTCACGCTGCGCTCGGCGTAATGGAACGTTACCTGCAGCAGCACGAGTTTTTTGCCGGCGGTCGTTATTCCATCGCTGACATCGCGCTCTACGCCTACACGCATGCTGCGCATGAGGGCTTAATCGATCTCGCCGGTTACCCCGCTATCCAAGCATGGATGGATCGCGTGCGCGCGCAGCCCGGCTACACACCCATGCAAGCGTGATCAGAACAACGGCCGCAGCGTGCGCCAAGCCGGCTCGGCCGCGAACGCCAGCGCAACAAACAACCCGATGAGCGCATTGCGCTTGAAGGCGGCTAGCGCGGTATCGGGTCGGCTCGCATCGACCTCGCGCAACATAGGCCAGATCAGCAAAGCGGCGATCGCCGTCATCGCAGCGATAAACCAGAAGCGCAGGCCGACCGTAGCGCCCGCCACGCTCCACAGCGCCAGCGCGCCGACATAGAACGCACTCACCCATGCGAACCACTTGTCGCCAAAGAGGCGCGCGGTCGAGCGCACGCCGACGAGCGCGTCGTCTTCGCGATCTTGCAGCGCATAGATGGTGTCGTAGCCGATCACCCAGAGCACGCAGCCCGCGTACAACACGATGGCTTCAGCAGGGATCGCCGCTTCGATGCTGGCCGCCGAGCCGCCAACCAGCGCGCCCCACGAAAACACTAGCCCGAGCCAGGCCTGCGGCCACCAGGTGACGCGCTTCATGAACGGATAGAGCGCCACCAGCGGCAGCGACGCGAGCGCCACGATCTGCGCTAGCGGCGGGAGCATGAGCAGCGCTACAAGACCGAGCGCGCACTGCGCCGCAAGCCAAACCCACGCCGCGCGCTGGCTCACCGCGCCTGACGGCAGCGGCCGCGCCTTGGTGCGCTCGACTTTGGCGTCGATGTCGCGATCCAGAATGTCGTTGTAAGTGCACCCCGCGCCGCGCATGGCGATGGCGCCGAGGATGAAGGCGAACGCGAAGCGCGCGTCCTCCGCGTAGAAGCCGTAGCCCACACGCGCCACCGCGAGCCCCATGAAACACGGCAGCAGCAAGAGCTGCCAGCCGATGGGCCGGTCGAGGCGCGAAAGCTGCGCGAACGGCTTCCAGGCGCGCGGCAGCAGGTCGGTCCAATGTTGCTTCAACGCATCGGCGGGTTTCAATTCGCTCACGCGCGCCTATTGCGCGCGCCTTTGGCTTTACGCAAGGCGTCCAAAGCCTCTATGTGTCGCGACCCTCCACTTTGCAGGAGCAGCGAACGATGTGCGGTAGGTTCAAGGTCTAAATCGTCGGCGTCGCGATCGGACGTCGAGCAGCAAAGGCAGGCGTGACGCCGCTTTGCGCGAAGTTTGAGGGTCACCACGAGCGCCCCGCGAACGTCCCATCGCCTAAGACGCTGGCGGCTGCCTCCGCAGGTTCGCTTTCAGCATTCAGTTCGACATTTTCCGAGATCCCGCGTCTGCGCGCGCCTCGCCCCAATACGGTGCTGCCATGAGCGATACTTTCGACTTCGACGACGGCAATGAGCGCGGCCAGGGCAAGGCGACGGTGGCGCAAGTTGCGACGTACATATGGCGCCTGTGGGCGTCGCAGCCGCTCAAACTGGCGCTCTTTGGGGCGTTCTTCGGGCTCTCAGTCGCCTGCGACCTGGCGTTTCCGTTTGCGGCGGCTCAGCTTGTGGAGGCGCTCAGCGCAGGCCCCGACGCGCACGGCGTCCGCCATGCGGCATGGGCCTATGGCGCGGTGGCGGCAGTGACCTTCACATTCTACTTCGCGCGCAACACCGGCGTGCGCTTCTGGATTCCGTTCGCGGCCAACAACATGCAGACGGTGGTGGCGCGCGGCTTTCGTGACGTGCAGCGCTTTTCGACGGATTGGCACGCCGACAACTTCGCCGGCGCCACGGTGCGGCGGGTATCGCGCGCGATGTGGGCGTACGACACCATCTCGGACACTCTGGTGTGGTTCGTATTGCCTGCGGCTTTCGTGCTTGTCGGCGTTACGGCGCTGACGGCGATCCAGTGGCCGCTGATTGGGCTATTCACAGGCGGCGCCATCTTGGCGTTTCTGGCGACGGCTTACCTCGCTGCGCGCTTCTATGTCGCCGACGCTACGCGCGACTCGAACGCCGCCGACACGTGCATTGGCGCTGCGTTGGCGGACGCGATCGGCTCGAACGCGACAGTAAAAGCGTTCGGCGCTGAGGCGCGCGAGGAGGCGCGCTTCGACGAGGGGCTGCGAGACTGGAACAAGAAATCGCAACGCACCTGGACGCTCTACACCAACGCCTGGGTGGTGCAGAATCTGCTGCTGTTTGTGTTGCAGGTCGGACTGCTGGGGTTGGTGCTGCTGGAATGGGCGGGCGGGCGCGCGAGCGCCGGCGACGCGGTGTTCGCGATCACTTCGTTTTTGCTGGTTTCAGGCTACCTGCGCACGCTGGGCGAAAATTTCCAGAACCTGCAAAAAGGCTTCGCCGAGATCGAAGACGTCGTCGCCTACGCCAACGACCGCGCCGGCATCGTCGACGCTGAAGACGCCAAGAGCCTCCAGCCTAGCGGCGGCCGGATCGCATTCGAGGGCGTGACGTTCGCTTACAAGAACGCCGCCGCGCCGCTTTACCGCGATTTCTCGCTCGAGATCGCGCCCGGCGAAACGGTGGCGCTGGTCGGCCCCACGGGCTCAGGAAAGTCCACGTTCGTGAAATTGGTGCAGCGGCTTTACGAGGTGGATGGCGGCGCCATCCGCATCGACGACCAAGACGTGCGCGCGGTATCACAGGCGAGCTTGCGGCGCGCCATCGCGCTGGTGCCGCAAGACCCCGCCCTCTTCCACCGTTCGCTGTTCGAGAACATCGGCTACGCCAAACCCGAGGCGACGCTCGATGAAGTCATCGCCGCGGCCAAACAAGCGCGCGCGCATGAGTTCATCGAACGATTGCCCAGAGGCTACGAGACCGAAGTCGGCGAGCGCGGCGTAAAGCTCTCGGGCGGCGAACGCCAACGCGTGGCGCTGGCGCGCGCGTTCCGCGCGGCCGCGCCGATCCGGATCCTGGACGAAGCCACCGCGTCTTTGGATTTGGTAACCGAGCGGCAAGTGC
>CAYRHK010000253.1:0-3859 GCA_964423825.1 uncultured Terricaulis sp.
CCGACGACTTGACCGACCCGGCGCCGGCGACCTCGTTCGCGCACTTGGACGCGACCACCGTGCTGTCGCGCGATATTGCAGCGAAGGGCATCTATCCGGCTGTGGATCCACTCGACTCCACGTCGCGCATCTTGGATCCAAACGTCGTCGGCCAAGAGCACTACGACGTGGCGCGCAAAGTCCAGGAGACGTTGCAACGCTACAAGGCGCTACAGGACATCATCGCCATCCTTGGCATGGATGAGCTTTCCGAAGACGACAAACTCGTCGTCGCGCGCGCGCGCAAGATCGAACGCTTTCTGTCGCAGCCGTTCCACGTTGCGGAGGCCTTCACCGGCTCGCCAGGCGTGCTCTGCGACCTCAAGGACACAATTCGCGGCTTCAAGGGCCTTGTAAACGGCGACTATGACCATCTGCCGGAGCCGGCCTTCTACATGGTGGGCACAATCGACGACGCCGTCGCCCGGGCGCAGCGTCTAGCGGCAGAAGCAGCGTGAGCGCGCTGACGCTCAGCGACCTGACGGCGAAGCTCGCCGTAGAGGGGTGCATCGCCCATATCGCGGGGCAGGTGCAGGGCAAGATGCCTATCGCGCCCGTACCGCTGACCGAACTTGAGCGCGCCGATATCAAACTCAAGCAGGGCGGCAACACGCTGTTCTACCCGCTGCCGCCTTCGGGAGTGTTCTTCGACATGGACGGCGCCATTGCGAGCGTTTGGTTCACGGGTCCTGAGAGCGGCCGCGGTTTGGCGGCGTTTGAAGCCGTGCTCAAGCGGGCGCATCCGCGTGCCCGCCAGTTGAAGGACAGCGCTCACCCGCGCGCCGCGACTTCGAGGGTACGCTCCTGGGAGGTCGACCTGGGCGGTGGCAAAGTAGCGCTCGTGGAGGCTGACTATCCCGCGCCGAATAAGCAGCCCGAAATGTTCTTGGTCCGCGTGACAGCGCTGGCGCGCAAGCAATAGGTGGGTTCGATGGCGGCATTGACGCATAGCGAATTGGCGGTCCGCATCATCGTAGAGGGCGCGCTGGCAGCCGCGACAGACAGCGTTTCTGGGCAGCTGCCAATCAAACCTACGATTTTGACCGATGAGCAAGCGCGCGATCTCGGTCTGCCGCCAGGGGGGCTCGTACTCTATTACGCCTTGGGCGAACGCACCGGGGTTTTCTTTGACAGCGCCGGCGCGCGGATGATGGTGTGGTTTAGCGGCGGGGATGCAGGGCGCGCTCCGCAATTGCTGGACCAGGAATTGCGTGGCGCCTACCGCGACCTGAAGCAGGTTGTTGACGCCGACCATCCGAAGGAAAGCTCCATGCGCGTGCGCGCCTATGACGTGAGGTTCGGTAACGGGCGCATGGCTACGATCGAAGTGACGTATTCGAAGCCCGGTGTGACGCCGCCGCGATTCTCCGCCCAGATCGTCAATATGGCGATCAAACAGTAGAGGCGGAAATGACGTTCAGGCGCGTCCTTGTCGGTCTTTGCGCGGCGGTTGCGACACTGGGTATGGTGAATGTCCGGCCGGCAGCGGCGCAAGGCGTCAGCGCAGAGCAGGTGGCGACGGGATTTGTTGAGGCCATTGAGCTTTGCGTATCGGCCAAGGCGGCCGGCGTTGGTGTCTCTGACTTTGGCGGCTCGGATAGGGCGCGGGTGGCGGAGGCCGGTATTGGCGCTCGCCAATTCGTGAACGCCCCGGAGGGGCGTCCCGCCTGGGAAGTCATGAGCGCGCGGGGCGTTGTAATCATCGTTGAGCCCACCGAAAGCGAGTGCAACGTGACCGCCTATGGCCCGCGTGTGCGCGAGACGTTCGATCGGGTTGCTGAAACCCTCGCCGCCGAATTTGGATTTAGCGAACTGAACCTCGCGCAGACCCCAAGCGCGAGTATCCGCGAGTTCGCTCGCACCCATGAGGGCATCCTGCTTCGTGTGCGTCTGGACGGCTCCGAGCCGGGCATGCCAAATCACTACTCTCGTTTTTCCGTCTTGGCGGCGTTCGTATCAGCGGGCCCCGTACCAGCTACGCAAGAGGCGCCCTAGATCATGGCTGACAAACTCAATTTCGCATTGGTGTCGCCCGAGCGCGAAGTTTTCCACGGCGACGTCGATCAAGTCGTCGTGCCGGGGTCGGAAGGCGACTTCGGGGTCCTGCCGAACCACGCACCGGTCATGAGCGTGGTCAAGATCGGCGCACTGCGCGTGCTCAATGACGGCGCCGAGCGGCGCATCTTCGTCAATGGCGGGTTTGCTGACGTGACGCCCGAAGGACTCACGGTGCTAGCGGAAGAAGCGTTCGACGTCGCCGAGATCGATCGGGCGAGGCTCGAATCCGATCTTCGCGATGCCGTGGAAGATGTGCGCACCGCCGGTGATGACGCGAAGCGTGAGGCGGCGGCTAAGGCGCTGGCCCGCCTTGAAGCGATGAAGGCGGCGCTGGGCTAACACTCGCAGCGGCGCTAAGCATTGTCCATGCCGCATCCCCACCTCTGGCCGGCGCTGATTGGCGCCATCGTCGGACTCGCGCTGATTGCGTGGGCGAGCGTGTGGCTGTTTCGGCGCTGGGGTCAGCTTCGGCCTCGAGCGCGTTGGGCGGCGTTCGCCATTGTTGCGATTTTCGAGGCGCTTTTTTGGGTAAACATCTATGCTTGGTTCGTCGAACCGAATATGTTGGTGGTGCGTCGCATCGAGATCGTGAGCGATGATTGGCGCGGCGCGCCGCTGACGATCGCGGCGCTATCGGATACGCATGTAGGCGGGCCCCATGTCGATGTAGCGCGTGTGGGGCGCATAGTGCGACGAGTAAATGCGCTGAGGCCTGACCTAGTTGTGCTGCTGGGCGACTATGCCGGCGGGCATGCGGCGGAAGCTGACCGCAACGCCCATGACCAGAACCAAGTACTGAGCGGCATCGCCACGTTCGCGGCCTTGAATGCGCCGCTAGGCGTGATCAGCGTCATCGGCAATCACGACAGCTGGTACAGCCGCGCTTCGATCACGCGCGCGCTCGAAGAGGCAGGCGTTGCGACTCTATGGAACCGCAACGTTGAGATCGCGCGCGACGGCGGGGATTTCGTAGTGGCGGGGCTAGCCGATTTCGACACCGGGGATCCGGATTTCGCGTTGGCGCTCGACGGAACCCACGGGCGCGATACGATTGTAATGAGTCACTCGCCCGATCCGTTCGCGGAGATGCCCGATGGGCCGGCGTTGATGATCGCGGCGCACTCGCATTGCGGGCAGGTGACGATCCCTTTCCTCGGCCGCCCAGTTCTCCCAATCCGCAATCGCGCATACGCTTGTGGGGAGGTGCGCGAGCGCGGCCACGTGTTGTACGTCACTGGCGGTATCGGCACGAGCATTGCGCCGGTGAGGTTCCTCAACCCGCCGGAAATCGTTGTCATCACCATTCGGTCCGCGCGGGCGGTTGAGAGCGCCTAAGCCCGCGCGCCATCGCCGAAGCCAAACAACGACAGCGTGCGGCGCTTTGGTTTGACCGGTTCTGGACCGATGCCGCGCGCTTCCAGCCACTGCAATGCGAGTTTCGTCACCTCATCTGTCTCGGGTTCGCCAACGAGCCAGTGGCTCATCCCAGGGAACTCGTGAAAATGCGCTTGCCCGCTGGGGAAGCGGGACACCACGCGCCGCACCGTGCTTGCCGGATTGACGCGGTCTTTGCCGCCAGCCAACCCCAGCACCGGCGCGCTGATGCGATAGACCGGCGCCTGCGCGGACATCGAAGTATCGCTCCACCATTGCACGGCCTCGCGGATGGCTCGACCGCTTTCAGGCACGAAACGCCCGAAGGCTTTGCGCGCGTCGTCGCGGGACAGTCGGTCAAGCGTGGTGGAACGCGCGACGCGATAAT
>CAYRHK010000254.1:0-3854 GCA_964423825.1 uncultured Terricaulis sp.
TTCGGTTTTGGCGTCCCAACAACCTCCCAACAGCGAACGAGCGCAGTATCGCATGGCTTGCGACCCGGTCGGATGGTTTGGGCGCTATCCCCGCCGCTGCGCCTCCGTCCAAGCCCGCATGCGCGCTTCGAGCACATCCATCGGCAGGGGGCCAGCGCCGAGCAATTCATCATGGAAGGCGCGGATGCTGAAGCGATCGCCTAGCGCGGTCTCGGCCTCGTCGCGCAATCGCTGCATGGTCAGTTCGCCGATCTTGTAAGCGAGCGCCTGGCCAGGGGTCGCAATGTAACGTTCAAGCTCGGTCTGGATGTTGTGGGGGCTTAACACCGTGTTGTCGGCGAAACAGCGACGCGCCTGTTCGATGTCCCACCCCATCCAGTGAATGCCGGTGTCGGCGACCAGCCGGCAAGCGCGCCACATCTCGTACGAGTAGCGTCCGAAGCGCTCGTGCGGCGTGCGGTACATGCCCATGTCCTCGCCGAGCGATTCCGCATAGAGGCCCCAGCCTTCGACATACGCGGTGACAAAGCTGTTGCGGCGGAAATAGGGGAGTTCGCTCTGCTCCTGCGCGAGCGCGATCTGCAGATGATGGCCCGGCACGGCTTCGTGCAGCGTCAGCGCCGGCAGTTCGTAGAGCGGGCGTTGATCAAGATGCGTGGTGTTGACCCAATACGTACCGGCTTGACCGAGCGCGGCGCTGCCTTGGGTATAGTACGCGGTGGTCGAACCTTCCGCGCTCTCGGCGGGGATCACGCGCACATCGTAGGGTAGGCGCGGCAGCGTGCCGAAGATGCGCGGCAGCTGACCGTCGGCGCGCTTGGCCACTTCCGACGCCCGGGCGACGAGATCGTCAGGTGAGGTTGCATAGAAGCGCGGATCGGTGCGCAGGACGCGCTGGAAGTCGGCGAAGCTGCCCTCGAATCCGCTGGCGGCGATCTCACGTTCCATCGCAGCGCGAATACGGGCGACTTCGTCGAGTCCGATCTCGTGAATCTGCTCCGGCGTCAGGTCGGTCGTGGTATGGAAGCCCACGAGATAGGAATAGTAGGCGCGCCCGTTCGGCAGCGAACTTAAGGCGAGTTCAGGACGCGCCGCGGGCAGGTATTCGGTTTCCAGAAACGCGATCGTGGCGCGATGTTCAGGCATGATCTGATCGCGCACGATGGCGCGCACGCGGCCGCGATAGGCTTCCTGCTCGGCTTCGGGGATGGACGCCGGCATCGACCCAAAGGGGTGCAGCAATGTCGCTTCCAAGGTGTCAACCTGGTTCCGCGCGACATTGAGCGCGCGTTCGGCCACGATGCGCGGCTGAGTGAAGCCGTCGGCGACGCCGCGGCGCGCGTTGACCAAATTTTGGCGGTACCACAGCGGCAGCGCCTCGACCCGCGCGATCCAGGCCTCGGCGTCTTCGCGCGACGTGATCGGGGTGACGTAGGCCAGGTAGCTCGCCAACGTGAAGAAGCCGCCGCCATTGTCGATCGGCATGCGCCCGGTATCGAGGTCGATCGCGGTCATGCGCTGGGCGATGACGCGCAGGAGATAGGCGCGGTTCAGGCGATCTTCCGCGTTGAGCCGGCGCTCGTCGATGCGTTCGAGTTGGGACTTGATGCCGTTCAATTCGGCGCGCCAGGCGAGTTCAGCCTCGCGGGTGGCGTCGGGAAGACGGCGCAGCGCCTCGCGCTCGCCCTCCGAGCTTGAGGTCAGCGGATCGACCCGCCGGTCGAGGCGTTCATAGGCGTCGAAGATGGCCTGCAGACGCAGATTGCGGTTTTGCGCCGAGGCCGGCGTCGCAGCGCTAAGCAGCAGAAGCGCGCTCAACAGAAGAGTTCGGATCATTGGGCTCTCCAGAACCCACAGCCTAGCACTTTCGCCGCATCGCCGGCCAAGCCGAATGATTTGACTTGGGCGCGAGCGCCCCTCATTTTTCGACCAGCGACTCTCCTGTCGCCCCAAACCCAAGAGGCTAGCCCCATGGCCGGCGTACCCCGCTCGGATCAACGACCCATAGCCCCGCACCTGCAGGTGTGGCGCTGGCACGTGACCATGCTGACCTCGATCTTGCACCGCGCCACCGGCATAGCGCTGTACGGCGCGCTGGTCGGTCTGGCGTTGTGGCTCATGGCGGCGGCATCGGGGCCGGACACGTACGCGCTGGCCGAGGCGGTGCTGGATGCGCCGTTGGGTCAGGCGGCGCTTTATCTGTTGGTCGCGGTCTTCGCTTATCACTTGGCCAATGGCGTGCGCCACCTGGTGTTCGATACCGGCGCGGGATTGAACCCGGCCGCCGCCAGCGCCAGCGCGTGGCTGGTGATCCTGTTCGCGATCGTCGCCCCCGCAGGGCTGTGGTTTGCATTGAACGGAGTGTCGCGATGAGCGAGACCAAGAACGTCATGCGCACCCCGCTCGGTCGCGTGCGCCATCATGGGGCAGCTTCGGAGGGCACGGGACACTTCATCGCGCAGCGCACATCGGCGATCGCGTTGGTAGTGTTGGCGACATGGTTCGTGCTGACTGCGGCGTTGACATTGGAGAGCGCGCGCTACGAGGCGGTGATCGGCTTCCTGCGTCAGCCCGTAAACGCGGTAGGGATCATTCTGTTGCTGACCGCCGGCATCGCGCACATGCGCATCGGCATGCAGGAAGTGGTCCTGGATTACATCCACAAGCCGGTGGGGAAGATCGTGCTGCTGCTGCTGAACGGGCTCGTCCCGATCGTACTCGGCGCCGGCGCCATCTTCGCGGTGCTATTGATCAACTTCGGGGGCTAAGGCGTTGGCCGCTTATTCTTGGAACGATCATACCTTCGATGTCGTCGTTGTCGGCGCCGGCGGCTCTGGCCTGCGCGCCGCCATCGGCGCGGCGCAGGCGGGCTTGAAGACAGCCTGCGTCAGCAAGGTGTTTCCGACCCGCTCGCACACGGTGGCGGCGCAGGGCGGCATCTCCGCTTCGCTGGGCAACATGAGCGAGGACAAGTGGCAATGGCACATGTTCGATACCGTGAAGGGCTCGGACTGGCTGGGCGATCAGGACGCCATAGAGTACCTGGTGCGCAACGCGCCGGCGGCGGTGTACGAGCTTGAGCACTGGGGCGTGCCGTTCTCGCGCACGCCGGAAGGCAAGATTTTCCAACGCGCCTTCGGCGGCATGACCCGCAATTTCGGCGAAGGCCCGATCCAGCGCACTTGTGCGGCCGCCGACCGCACCGGTCACGCCATGCTGCACACGATGTACGGGCAGTCGCTGCGCCACAGCGTCGAGTTCTTTATCGAGTACATCGCGCTCGACCTGATTATGGACGAGCAGGGCGCGTGCCGGGGTGTAACCGCCTGGCGCCTCGATGACGGTTCGTTGCACCGGTTCCGCGCCCAAAAAGTCGTGCTCGCTACCGGCGGCTACGGGCGCGCGTATCTCTCCTGCACTAGCGCCCACACCTGCACCGGCGACGGCGGCGCCATGGTGCTGCGCGCGGGGCTGCCGTTGCAGGACATGGAGTTTGTACAATTCCATCCAACCGGGATTTTCCCGGCCGGCTGCCTCATCACCGAGGGCGCGCGCGGCGAGGGTGGTTATCTCACGAATGCGAACGGCGAGCGCTTCATGGAGCGCTACGCGCCGACCTATAAGAATCTCGCGCCGCGCGACTTCGTCAGTCGTTGCATGACCATGGAAATCCGCGAGGGCCGCGGCGTCGGTCCGGGCAAGGACCACATCAATCTGCACCTGGATCACCTCGATCCGAAGCTGCTGCATGAGCGCCTGCCGGGGATATCCGAAAGCGCCAAGGTGTTCGCGGGCGTGGATGTGACGCGCCAGCCGATCCCAGTGTTGCCGACCGTGCATTACAACATGGGCGG